>NZ_QTVH01000006.1:137090-143604 GCF_003435975.1 Clostridium sp. AF36-4
AATTTTCACTTTGAAAATCTTTACTCTGAGCCTCCTTTGAAGTCACCTGTGAATCAATGTGTTTACATTCCGTTTCACTATTACAAGATACATTTACTGCTGCGATAGTCAAAATTATAAGACATGTCCAAATTTTATTTTTCATTCTTCTCCTTGCATGATAACTAAACACAAATTATCATACTTTCCTTTCTACTAAATTATTTTCCTCTTTTTGATTTACCTCTTCCCTCGTATAAATATACTTACTACTAACAAATAAATGTTGCAGTAAAACTTACTTGACGCCTATCCTAGCTTCATCCACTCCTTATTAACCCATATCTGTTAATATAACGCTTCGGCAATCCAAAAATCTGTGTCTATGTATATTAACAAACACAGATTTTGTCAATTTGCGTTTTCCTAATATTTAATACCCATACATCCAAAATATCCAGCTTGTTGACCACTCCAATACAGACTGTTATTCTTTTTCAACATAATTGTTGAACCTTCTGCTGCGTAAACGTGTTTTACATTTTTCATAAGAAATACTGGCTTGCTGTTCCACCCCTTCTTGTATCGATTTGTAAATGCATAGCCCCCTTCCATATTATAATTATAACCAAGCCCATATGCCTTATTGTTTTTGGTTAAATATACTATAATTGATAAAAAGTCATCTATTCTCGTTTCTGAAACTGCTACTTCCTTAATGTTATTTGCTAGTTTTCGAGGTGTTGCAGAATACTTTTTCTTTAATGATTTGAATGTTCTTCCCCACCCCCATAATGTATTGTCTTCTTTAACAACCAAAACATGGTCCGTACAAGCCGCAATCTGCTTCACTCCACCATCCATTATTTTAACAAACTGAGAATACTTTTTCTTTTTGGAAGCAGAAATGAGTTTTCTGTTATTTCTTCCAATCCCCCAAACACTTCCATCTTTCATTAATACAAAAATATTACAGCCTGTTACATAATTCTCACCACATATTACCTGTTTAATCTGATTCCCTTTTCCATCAAAAAACGTCTGCACCGTATTATACTTATAACATTTTTCGTCCCCTTTTCCCACAAGTTCGCCCATAATTCTCCCTGTAATAAACAGCTTATTGTTCTTCACATATGCAAACATATCATTATTTCCCCATGCTTTTTTTACATTTGTTTCAATTATTATGTCATTATATGGGTGTTTAAAATGATATGCCTTGTTACACTGTTTTTTTGAAACATGGTTGACAAAAAAACCACATGTAGTAATTCCTGAAAAAAGGACATTATTCTTTTTATCTATTGCTAAGTTACCCATAGCCTGTGGAAAAACATTTTTATATTTCTTGGATATTGTATATATTCCATATTTACCATGTTTTTTCTCCGTTAACTGAACCTCACTGATTTTATTCTTCTGCTGAATATAAAGTTCCCAAAAATCCGGTTCTGATCCTATATAAACTTTTTTTACGTTTTTTGCTATTAAATCATATCTTGTGCACCAAACATGCTTTTCTTCGCCATTATCAAAAAAGTCCACCGCAGGAATCGTCTTTTTTGCTTTTGCAAAAATCATACTTGGCATGCACTGGCTTAATATGCTTACTAAAATAACAAAATATATAAATCCGTTTTTTCTCATTTTTCCTTGTATAATCCAACTATCCTCTTTTGAGGGTAATGAATTATCCTCCTTTCTCCCAACACCTTGGGTTTTATTGAATATTTCATTATAACCTTTCTTTAATACAACGATTTAACCTTCCAAAATGTTGCAATACACTTTATTCAATCATTTATCTCCTAATCTCTTCCTCACTGTGTTTTAACACTAAATTTGCAAATTGACATTTCTAATTCTTTTCTAAATTCTTCTCTATTTTCCGCATTAGTCCAATCAATCGTTGGCCCTCTTTGACCTCGGAATTCAGCTAGATTTTTTTTGATTTTTCCATCATCTCCTTCACTCTGACTCAAACGTTCCCTCATTCCATGCCCATCTTCCACGCTATTTTCTATCCGATGATTTCTGATAATTATATTGCTCCACACTTAATTTTGAAAATAGCTCACTGTAATTTATGCCGCCCAAATTGTAATCTTTCATAAACTCAGGTACATCATTTACCTGCGCAGCAACTGAAAAATCTATTCCTTCCTGCTCAATAAAAATAATTGGAAATACACATATTTTTCCCTCATCATTTTTTACCATAATATCTGTCCCTACATCTGCTTCGGAAAAATCTTTAATAAATATTTGATATTTTCCCTTCTTTCGAATTGTGCTTGAATACTTTTCCATATATTCCTTGATTTCTGCCAAAATCTTTTTCTTATACTCCGATATTTCTGCCTTTGGAAAATAAGAATTAGGATAGTCAACTTTAATCTTTCCAATAGATTCTACTTTCCCTTGTGAAACTAATTTTTCTATATCATTTGTTTCCTCTCTTCCAAACTTTGTTTCCCACGTCTTTTTCTCAATATTATATTTTAAAGAACTGTAGTACTGGACTACTTCATCTTTCAACAGTTCTCCTTCAATCACCTCGCTTTCCTTAAAATAATATGTGCATATTTTCTTTCCTACCTTTCTACATAATTCTACTTCTTCATCATTACATATTTTCTTCCCTGCAACCTCATTATAGCGCTTTGCAGATACAAAAACAGACTCCCATAGTTCAATATTTTTTGCATATATATATGCCTTCACTGCTTCCTCCTTATTTGGCGTAGTAGATTGGTCTTTTTCGTCAAGCACTTTCTGATTGTTTGGCGTAGTAGATTGGACCTTTTCGTCAAGCACTTTCTGATTACTACAGGCTAATAAAATGCCACAGCACAAAATTAAAAAAGAGTATATTACCGTTTTTTTCATAGATGTTTCTCCTCTCTATTTTAATAACAAAATCTCGTATTTATTTCCATGACCAGATAAATCTTTTTTGTAAAAAAGCATATGATTAATAATTCTGGCTTCTTCAATATAATCTTTAGCTGTTTTTACCTCGTGTATCTTTTGCGAAAAAACTTGTTTTATGTTTGTGTCCAATTTATATAACCGCTCAGTCTTTCCTTCTGTTTTGATGTAATTTATGCCATCTTTTCCATGCACATACATTCCTGAATCATCAACCACTTTTACATCTTTGCCGGATTCATTATATAAATAAATTGCACCTTCCAACTGGTAATAAAGTTTATTATTTTGCGAAAATATTTCATCATATTGTACCCGCTCTCTGTATTTCCTTTTACGAATCACATTTTCTTTCTTTGAAGTCAAATCAAATCGATATATATCATTTGACGAACGTTGTCGATAGAAAAAGGCATGATTGTAAAAAGCACCAGAACGAACATCATATGCGATTCTAACTCCTATGCTTCCATTTAATCCACATTCTATCACCTCTAATCCGCACAATTCCAAATAAATATGCCCAGAATATACCTGCATCCCCCAAATTTCTGGCATTCTATATCCGGCCTTTTTCAACATTTCCGAGTCACATAGCAACCGTTGATTTCCATTTTCAATTTCAAGCGAATACACTTGCGACATGTTCTTTATGTAATAAAGTTCACTTTCTGTACAATATAAAGAAATTCTATTGTCATTCTTCCATTGCTTCATAATTATCTTTTCATGTGATTCTTTATTTATTTGAATCAATTGATTCTTTGAAGTATAAAATATAAATTTGCTGTTCTCAACAATTCCTCCACCCCATTTATAATCATCTTGTCCCGATTCATCGCAAATATCACTTTTTATTTTATTCTTTAAATCAATCATATTATTTACAGAAACATTTCCATGTTCTTTTACTGATTTCTTTTGCCCACAGGAAACAAGTACTAGGCAAATCATACAAATTATGATACAGTTTTTCTTCAAACCGTCATCCCTCCTTTCTTACTTGATTCACCTACTCTCAGTTTTATTTAGTTTTATTTTTTCACTTTTTTCACCAACGCAATTAATCCTTATTAACATATTATCGCTTATAAAATAAATCCAATCATCAAGAATAACATCAAAATAATTCATCTTGACAATATTACTTTTATTTAGTAATTTTTTCCCCTTACCACTCAAGTTTACCTTATACAATTTTGTTGGCTCTTCGTCATATGTGATGTAATAAATATATCCCTTATATACACAATATTTATCAACATCTGATGCTAGAATTTCCACTTTTATACTATCCAACTTCATCTTACATAATTGTTGCTCGTCGTTTATATAATACACGTAGTTTCCCCACAAAGAAATTGTATCTGAATATGCCTCCTTAATATCTGCTACCTTTATCCTTTTCGCACCAAACAAATCCATTTTATACAACTCACAATCATATAGAGATTCATGTATTCTATCATAACAAAATATATAAATTGTATTATTGACAACTTCAAATTCAAGACCAGTTTCCATTTCAAAAATCAATTTTCTCTTCTTACCATCTATATCCATTGAATATAGATTACTCCCTCCCCATTTTGTATACTGAGAATAAAATATGTTAGATTCATACATCCACAAATCATTAATTCTTTCTTCTCTTATTTTCTTAAATTTAGTTCCGTCATTTTTTATTCTGCATATATAATAATTTTCATATCCATCCTTGAACTCCACTAATTGAAAAACAATCCAATTATTTTGTGTATTAATAGCATAAATGTTACCGTTACCATTTACATATATAGTTGCTAAATCCGTTCCATCCTTACTCAATTGAACTATCGAACAATTTCTTTCTAAATTGTTAACTACATATAACTTATTTTCATCAGAACAAATATATCTTTGATATTCCCCCATTGTCCCTTGCGGATACCCTGCCATTTTATCTTGCATCACATTTATTGTAATTTTTTTACTATCTGTTGCTATTGAAGAAATCGCTCCTGTTGTTTTTCCCTTTTTGACATTTTCTAAATTTGTCTCATTACTGCAGCTTACTAAAACAATACATAGCATCGCACATATACATATCCTCAAACTTCTCATGACGTCCTCCTCATATAATCAAGTGATTTTTATTGATAATTCAAGTTATTTCAACCTTTTATATCTCAGTGAATAAGCCTCAGCTATGAGCATTTCGTTGTATCAAGTACTGAATTAGGTATACAAAATAAACTCCGCTTTATTGGCCTTGTGTATCCCCATTCCTCTATAGCAACTAAGCTTCTATTTCCACCAAGATAAAATTCACTACACATCTTCCTTTCTATTTTCTATATACTCAATTATAAACACTATAAATTAGTAAATTCACCTACGACAACCTCCCTATAAGCTGACTGTTTCCTTTAAAGGCTTTAACCACAACTCTATGTCTATTTGTTTATTAGTTAGATAACGCATGATGTTATGCTACATTCAACATAAAGTTTGCAGAAACACAGCGTAAACTTTATACATAGAATGTTTTTTTGTTGGTATTTACTTATCCAAATCAAAACACGATTGCTGTATTATAGGTTCGGATAGTATTGATACTCTTCATATTTCAAACACCTGAGACAGTTTCAATACACTTTACACCATCTTATCTGCTCTCAACTCAAGTCTTTTCCAGTATTGCTATCTACATAAATTAATTTCCCATTTTCACACCCCAAAAAAATTTTTCTTCCTAAAACAATATCAAAGCAGCCCCACTTTGCAATTCCCTTATTTGATATTATACTTTTATTTCCATTTGACAAATTGATTTTTTTCACCCCATCCCCATAATTTGATTGAAAATAAATACTTTCCCCACTAAAAAAACACTTTGCAACTGCATCATCAATTAATAACTTTTCTTTCTTTTCTCCATAACAAAACTGATATAAATACTCTTCCTCCCCAACCTCATCTCCTGGTTTCCGAAAATAAACAGCATCTTTATGTAAACATACGCTATCCGCATATGCTGCAAATTTTAAAATTAACTGTTGATTAGAACCATCCAAATCCATCTGATATAATTCACATTCGTTATCCTCGTTTTCATAAACCGCGTATATTTTCTCGTTTGAAACATAAAAATATACTCCATTTTCCTTTTTCACAAGAACCTTAACATCTTCACCATTTAAATCCATTGATTCAATATTTTTTCCTCCCATTTTAGTAAAAAGGGAATAATATATCCTATTATCATACAACCATAGATCATTTACGATCCCATCTATCTGCTTTACATCAACACTAGCACCATTGCAATTTAATCTAATAATTGTGTAATTATCTATTTCCCGATTTCTTCCCTTCTTCTCAATTAACTCAAACACAATACAACCATTTTTTGCATTCAAAAAATATATTTGACCAAATTTACTTTTATATATAATCTCCTTATCTTTTCCTTTGTATCGATAAAGAGTTGAACCGCTTCCATTATTTTCAGCAGCATAAAGATAATTACCATCTTTGCAAATGGTTCTTCCGGAACGATCATTATTCATATATGGATATCCCGACTTTGTATCTTTATCAGCTTCTACCCAAAATGAAC
>NZ_QTVH01000060.1:0-1900 GCF_003435975.1 Clostridium sp. AF36-4
CATATATGGATATCCCGACTTTGTATCTTTATCAGCTTCTACCCAAAATGAACCCTTCCATTTAGATTTTTCCAGGGAGTTCTGCTTCGATGACGAGTCAAAATGTCTTTGCTTCTCTGTAGTACTATCCTGATGCAGACCACACGAAACAAAAAATAAACATATCACAAATAAACCAAAGAATTTCAAAAATCTCATTTCTAATTTTCCCCCTCATATAATCAAATTTTTTAATTTCAAGTAGTTTATATCTCAGTAAATCCACCCGTACTATGAGTATTTCGATGTATCGGGTATTGAATCTTAGAATTATAACCCACTCCTTTTGTTAGTATAACATAAAAGACTTGAAACACTTTTTCTCTTTACTGCCAACTGCCTTTTATCACAAATAACCTTTAATGATTTTCCAACTCGAGTCAGATTTGTTTTGCTAGTAGTGTGGAAAAACACTAGTTTAACTCTCCTCTACAATCTCCCCCCACCCCTCTATACAATAAATTGGTTTTCTATATTAAGAGTTATCATCTCCCCCATTCTAATCTAGTATTAACTTTGTTACATATGTGTTATAGATATCCTTTTAAAGTTTTCATTTTTTGTATCTTTTCAAATATTTTTTCGCTTTTTTATCTCTCATCGCTAATTTTCTTACCTTTTTTTCACTTCCTGCAAACTTCACTGGATGCACCTTTAACTTATAAACAAAAAACTTGTCACCCCTATCTCCCCCATAGTCTGTATTTGATTTGTCTTTTTTTCCTAAATTTTGCAACAACTTCAAAGAGCCTTCTCCATATTCAGTCCCTTGTTTATCATACTTTATAGAAGTATTTACATCTGCTGCCACCGCACAAGATAATTTCTTAACCTTTTTTCCTTTCTTTCGAATTACTAAATACAAATTTCCTATCTCATCTCTGCTTTTTACAACAAAATAAGGAACTCTCGATGAATCAACATAACACTTTTGCAATTTACTCGGATCCTCAATTCCATTTGTATTCTTATGCATTGACGTCTGCGATACGTAATACTGCACTTGCACACCAAAACCACCATATTCCGTTCTAATAACCGGTTTTCCCGCTTTATCTGTGTGCATTCCAAACCACACCCACTTTCCATTCTTCTTGCTTCTTCCTGAGCTTAATTTATCCAAAGGATGTGCCGGATTTTTTTGATTAGTTTTTTTCCCTCCAAAATACAAATTCTTCGGAGCATACACATAAGGAGAACCATCAAAATCCACATGAAATCCTGCATACTTTGCCAATTTGGACCAATGCCCACTCGGGTCCACCATATTCACCCCATCATTCTCACAATAGGTATATAAATGCAGACTAAGCGGCTCATCACTTTCCCCGGTATAGGTATCTCTTGTGATAAATCTTCCTACTCCCGGCTCATAGTATCTTGCCCGCAGATAGACTTCCTCCGTCTCTTTATCGTAGTATTCCCCACAATAACGGTACGGGTTCTCATCCTTTTTCTCCGGTTTTACTTCGTTTCCAAAGGAATCATACTCATATGTCTTTGTGACATTTCCGGATTCATCCAAAAGCTGCACCACATTGCCGTGCATATCTGTGACATAATACGTTTTCTCCGTATTTTCTCCTTTATCGGCATACACTAAATCATTTCCACGGATGTAACGTTTCTGTACGGTTCCTCCCTTTGACAGTTCCATTACCACCTGGTCTCCGTCCCAGACATAAACCGTTTTTTCTCCGTTTACCGTCTTACCGGTACGAAGTCCTTCGGCATCATAAGTAAAGCTTACTTTATAGTTTTTCGTAAGCGTCTCGGTCAGCTGATTCAAAGCATTATAATGGTTTACTACATTATCGTTCAATTGATTGTCTCCCAGCGTCACATCGACATCGATGTAAGA
>NZ_QTVH01000061.1:0-1720 GCF_003435975.1 Clostridium sp. AF36-4
TGAACTGCTTCCCGTCAAGTAGACAATTGAAAAAATATAAATTTTTCCTGCCAGTAGAGTGAACTACTGGCAGTTTTTATGCAGCTTGTAAGTAAAGTGTGTGTTTTTCCATAGGAGTTAAAACTCCAAGATTTCTTTGCAATCGTTTATTGTTGTAGTAATCTATATAATCCTCAATCATTTTTATGAGTGTTTCTTTATCAGTGAATCGTTTTCCATAGTAACGTTCTCTCTTTAAAATTCCCCAAAAACCTTCCATCGGTCCATTATCGATGCACCTGGCTACTCTTGACATGCTCTGCACCATACCTGCCGCCTCGATTTTCGCGTGGAATGCCCTGTTAGTATATTGGAATCCCCTGTCGCTATGAAACAATGGATGTGCATCAGGGTTTTTTGTCACCGCATCCTCAAAGTTGCTAAATACAAGATGATTGTTGTTCGAATCCCCAATCGTGTAAGCTACAATTCTTCGGTCATATAAATCCAAAATTGCACTTAAATAGACCTTACGTTTCTCAATCCCGATATAATAATGGAACTCTGTTACATCTGTGAGCCATTTTTCATTTGGTGCATCAGCAGTAAACTCCCGGTTAAGTATATTTTCTGCTATATATTGGGAATTTGAAGCCTGTCTCGTGCATCCATTATTGGAGTACTTGATAGTTGATTTAATATTAAGTTTGCGACAAATACGTAACACACGTTTGTCATTAACATCAATGTTATGATAACGTTCCAATTCATCTCTGATTCTGCGATATCCTTTGTCCGGCGATTCCGTATGAATCTTTTCTATTTCATCTGCAATTCGTTTGTTTTTTCGTTCGTTTTCTGGAATTTCTCTATGTAACCATTTATAGTAAGCTGCTCTAGAAACTCTACCGAGTTTGCAAAGGTCAGTGATGGGATAATTATGTTCTTCGTGTTCGTCTTTGATTGCCTGATATACATATTCATGACGGACCAGGCTTAGCCCCGCCTCCTTTCTATCTCTTCGAGTTTTTTTAGGAAAGAAGCCTCCATTTCAGCACGTTCTTTCTCTGCTCTTAAAATTTTAACTTCGGCACGCAAACTTTCTAATTCATTCATCTCGTCAGGATTTTTCCGTTTTCCACGTTTATCTCTTAAAGCTTCCACTCCGCCAGATTCATATTTAATAGTGTAACTACGTGCCTGTTGATAAGATACCCGATGGTTCTCTGCTGTTTCAGCATAATTATGGTTATGTGCGATGCAATATTGTACTATTTCAACCCGTTCTTCAAATGTGGTTTTTCTTCCTTTGGTCATGATAATACTTCCTCCTGTTCCAGAAGATTTTAACTCTTCATGACCATTATACTTCTTTATCCACTTTTGTAACTTACTTTTTGAACGAATACCATATTTTTTACAGATATCTGTTTGTGATCCTTTTCCAGACAGATAGTCTAGAACTGCCTTCCTTTTTAATTCAGCAGAATAATGCTTATAACTTTTCATCAAGAATGCATCTTCTCCCATACTTTCATAATTAGTAATCCATTGTTGAATGGAAGCTTGAGATATACTAAACTCATTTGCAAGTATTCGTTGGCTTGTCAGACCGTTCAAGTATCTTTTTACAGCATTTATCTTATCTTGTGCAGATATATTTCTTTTAGACATAAAATATGCTCCCTCCTAAGTAACAAGTTTAATTATTTCACTTGTCTACCTAGAAGGGAGCATATCA
>NZ_QTVH01000062.1:0-1618 GCF_003435975.1 Clostridium sp. AF36-4
CAGACTGTAGACAAAGTCCACGACAAATGTCGTGGATTTTTCTCGTATTAAAGCACTGAAAAGTGCGATTTTTTAGCGACTTTTCGGTGCTTTTTTGGTATAATAGAAGTATAAAATACTAGGTGGTGATTTCATATGATGACTGAAAATGCTGATAAAAAGAGAGAACAAATTCATTTGTTATGTATGGATGAAATGGTTCCTAAGGATCATCTTCTTCGAATTATCGATAAAGCAATCGATTGGACTTTCATTTATGATTTAGTGAAAGACAAATATTCGCACGATACCGGTCGGCCCAGCATGGATCCTGTGACATTGATTAAAATACCTCTCATTCAGTATCTGTATGGAATCAAGAGCATGCGTCAGACAGTAAAAGAAATTGAAGTAAACGTTGCATATCGATGGTTTCTTGGTCTTGATATGACAGATAAAGTTCCACACTTTTCAACCTTTGGAAAGAATTATACAAGACGATTCAAAGATACCGACTTATTTGAGCAGATTTTTGCTCATATTTTAGAAGAATGCTACAAGTTTAAATTGGTTGACCCAACAGAGATTTTTGTAGATGCTACTCATGTAAAAGCCCGTGCAAACAGTAGAAAAATGCAAAAACGAATTGCTAAGGAAGAAGCTCTTTTTTATGAAGATATGTTAAAAACTGAAATTAATAAAGATCGACAAGAGCATCACAAAAAACCATTAAAAGATAAAGACGATAATAATCACCCTCCTTTGTCTGGCGGAGGAACTTCAAATGAAAAAACAATAAAATCTAGTACCACTGATCCGGAAAGTGGTTGGTTTCGTAAAGGTGAACATAAACATGTTTTTGCATACGCCGTTGAAACTGCTTGTGATAAAAATGGATGGATTCTAGGTTATACCGTCAGCCCTGGAAACTTACATGACAGCAGAACATTTAAAGGATTATATGATAAAATTAAAAATATTGGAATAAAAACACTTGTTGCAGATGCCGGATATAAAACTCCAGCAATAGCAAAGCTTCTTATAGATGATGGAGTTACACCACTTTTTCCGTACAAGCGTCCAATGACCAAAGAGGGATTCTTTAAAAAATACGAATACGCTTATGACGAATACTATGATTGCTATATTTGCCCAAACAATCAAGTTTTGAAATATAGTACAACCAATCGTGATGGATATCGTGAATATAAAAGCTGTGGAAATGTATGCGAAAATTGTTCATATTTATCTCAATGTACAGAAAGCAAAAATCATGTGAAACTGATAACACGACATATATGGGAAAATTATATGGAGCAATGTGAAGATGTTCGTCATACTTTGGGAATGAAAAAATTATATGAGCAAAGAAAGGAAACCATTGAACGAATCTTTGGAACAGCAAAGGAGAATCATGGTTTTCGTTATACACAAATGTATGGTAAGGCTCGAATGGAAATGAAGGTCGGGCTTACCTTTGCCTGCATGAATCTAAAAAAACTAGCAATGATGCTTCAAAAAAGCGGTAGGAAAGGCTGCTTAATATCGACTTTTTTATCATTTTGGGCGAACGATTGCTGCAAACAGAGAAAAAATGGTGCCAGGACAACAGTCCTAGCACCACTTTGTCTACAGTCTG
>NZ_QTVH01000063.1:0-1567 GCF_003435975.1 Clostridium sp. AF36-4
GTGACATACCTCCCTCTCAGGGAGATATCCCATGTACTAACCTCCCTGCTTTTTCAATTTTGTTTTTGTGATTTCGCAGTGAAGTTTTTTCTCGATTCTATACTATTTGACTTTTTCTGATAATGTTTGGACTTTCTGCTTATGCATATCTTAACACAGCTTAGCGAGGATTGCAAGAGGTAATAAATTTGCAAAGAATAACTGCCAGTAAGGTTCCTAAAGTGTTTGTTAGCAAATCATCTACCTGAAAATATCCCATTTGAGTAACATATTGTGTGACTTCTACTGTCAAACTCAAAAGAAAGCTAGCCAAAACAACATAAATTCCCCGTCTATTTACATAATAACAAACTCCCATTCCAAGCATGCCAAACGGAATATACAGCAAAACATTTTCAATTACATAAGCTCTCCCCTGCCACTCTCTTGTCCAAGTTTCCCCCGGAATAAGACTAACCCCAACACGACTACCCGGTTCTCTGGAAAAAATAGATATGATCAAAATAAGAATTACATAAAAGGTCAGTAGCCCCATCAAAAGATTTTTCTTCCGATTACCCAATTTTCTCTTTATTCCTTTACAAAACAGGACATAACCAAAACTTAGAACAACTGTAATGCATCCAACACATACCGCATATCCTAACACTTGATTTATGTCCTGCAAAATATACTTGATAAGTTCTAACATTTAATCAATGTCCTTTTCACTTATAATTTTACGAATGGTATCCTCCGATTCTTCACACTCGTCCGCAATTTGCGAAATTGACTTTCCTTTATTTAATTTCTTCTGAATCTGTACACGCAGACCTTGACCAATTCCTAATTCTATTCCCTGCTCAATCCCCTGCTCGATTCCCTGCTCGATTCCTTGCTCGATTCCTTGCTCGATTCCCTTTGTAAACCCTTCTTTCAATCCTTGCTCACGCCCCCGCTCATATTTCTCATCCATCTTCATTTCCAGCGTCATATAACCATCCCTCCATTCCGTATCTCTTCGGATTTCAACCACGCGCTGTTCCAGTCGCTCGGTAAACCCATCCGTCGGAGTCTTTGTTTTTAAACGACACTCTGCTCACTACTAATAAAATTTTCATGCCTTCCAGTCATTTTCTCTAATTATTTTCCAAATTACTTCCTCCGACTCTTCACACTCGTCCGCAATTTGTGAAATTGACTTTCCTTTATTTAATTTCTTCTGAATCTGTACACGCAGACCTTGACCAATTCCTAATTCGATTCCCTGCTCAATCCCTTGCTCAATCCCTTGCTCGATTCCCTGCTCGATTCCTTGCTCGATTCCTTGCTCGATTCCTTGCTCGATTCCCTTTGTAATCCCTTCTTTCAATCCTTGCTCACGCCCCTGCTCATACTTCTCATCCATCTTCATTTCCAGCGTCATATAGTCATCCCTCCATTCTGTGTCTTTTCGGATTTTCAGCACACGCTGTTCTAATCGCTCGGTAAATCCATCCGTCGGAGTCTTTGTTTTCAGGTAATCAAGAAGATGTGCAAGTTCCTCCGGTACATCTTCTCGGCTTCCGTTTATGTTAATAAAAATTGT
>NZ_QTVH01000064.1:0-1498 GCF_003435975.1 Clostridium sp. AF36-4
AGCGCCGCCCTGTCACGGCGGAGGTCGTGGGTTCGAGTCCCATCTGGGTCGTTGAAGCAAACGCTTCGTAGAATTTCATATAGGGATTCACAAAGTATGGGGTCTTAGCTCAGCTGGGAGAGCATCTGCCTTACAAGCAGAGGGTCACAGGTTCGAGCCCTGTAGGCCCCATCCGTGCCGACGTGGCTCAATTGGCAGAGCAGCTGATTTGTAATCAGCAGGTTACCGGTTCAAGTCCGGTCGTCGGCTTTATGGGCGGATTCCCGAGTGGCCAAAGGGGGCAGACTGTAAATCTGTTAGCTACGCTTTCGAAGGTTCGAATCCTTCTCCGCCCATTCCAAAAGATAAATTTCTTTTGGTGGGTAATGATTTGATATTTTACGAATGAGACTAGGATATCAAAGTTGATTGTCGCGGGGTAGAGCAGTCAGGCAGCTCGTCGGGCTCATAACCCGAAGGTCGTAGGTTCAAATCCTGCTCCCGCAATTTAAGCCCAGATAGCTCAGTTGGTAGAGCAGAGGACTGAAAATCCTTGTGTCGCTGGTTCGATTCCGGCTTTGGGCATTATGGGGCATTAGCTCAGGTGGTAGAGCACTTGACTTTTAATCAAGTTGTCCGGGGTTCGAGTCCCCGATGCCTCACTAGAGATCAGAGTAGTCTGGTCTCTTTTTTTGTTTCTTAAGGATAATAAAAAACAAATTCTTTATATATTTGTGATTTAGTAGTTGTCAGAAAAGTTGTCAAAGAAGAGCAAGAAAGGAAACTAAGGTAGGTAGCATTAGTTTGTGTTAAGTGTTCGTTGGCACAAACACAATGAGGACTATACTTGATGTTTTAAAAATAATTTGTTATACTTGATTCCAACGGGTGAGCACCTACCAACAGTCAGGCTAATTTTAGTTTGACTGTATTTTTTTAAGGAGGTGATAAAAATGTCAATGATATGGCCAATAGCACTGGTGATATTCTCAAACATTATTTATCAGATTTGTGCAAAAGGAGTTCCAAAGAATATGGATGTTATGGCATCTATGACAATAACGTATCTTGTAGGAGCAGTTTGTTCTGCTATTATGTATTTTGTGATGAATAAGAATGGCAATTTATTACAAGAGTATATGAAAACAAACTGGGCACCAATTTTTCTTGGTATATCTGTTGTTGGATTGGAAGTCGGTTTTATTTATGCATATAAAAATGGGTGGGCAGTAAGTACAGCATCAATTGTGCAGAGTGCATTTTTGGCAATTGCATTAATTATTGTTGGGGCAGTTCTGTATCATGAAACGATAACGGCGAACAAAATAATTGGTATAGTTATATGCCTTATTGGATTGTATTTTATAAAAAAATAAAGGGAGAACAAGAAATGAATGGAAAACTTTAGTTGTGCCGGCGAAAAAGAACTGATATAATCAAGATGTGAAAAAAGAAATACAAATCGGAATTGACCGAGCTCTTTAGAGCGAGGGAGGCTTCTTGTCCGAAGGGCAAGAAG
>NZ_QTVH01000065.1:0-1480 GCF_003435975.1 Clostridium sp. AF36-4
CAGGCTTATAGCCGCAGAGGAAACCACCAGCTGAGCTGGTGGTCATGATTTTTGGTCAGTTTTGCAAACTGGAAGTTATATATCTCCTTTTAGGCGCACTAAAGATTTCTTTGTTTCAAATCCATCTGGATATCGCCTCTTTAATTTATCAATATTTGCTTGAAAAATATCTTCAAGAGATATATCTAGTGCTGTCGCAGCTTCTGCAATATACCAAGCTACATCTCCAAGTTTCTTTACCAAATGTTCCTTGTCCAATTCATGTCCTTGAGCCATCCATTTTTTTACTATGTCAATGGCTTCTCCTGATTCGCCACATAATCCCATTACACTATTTATTAATACGTCTCTTTTACTTAGTTCAGGATTTAAAGTAGTCATTGCCAATTCCTGATATTCATTAATGTTCATTCTAATTTCCTCCATAATGTGCAAATTCAAAGTTTCTGTTCCTTACAAATTCCAAATTTATAAACCTGCCAGATAATCAGGACAATTAAAATTGATTGGAGAACTCTCTACACCTTTCGTTGATCCGCTCATCAACACAAAGTTGTTTTACACGATTTTTCTCTTTTGTTATACTAAAAACAAAGGAGGATACAGCATATGAAAGAAAATAATTTTAGCAGTAGACTGTCAATGTTTCGTCAAAATAAAAATATGACACAGGAAGAATTGGCAGAGCGAATGGGGGTTACACCACAGGCACTTAGCAAATGGGAACGGGGACATAGTTTACCGGATATTTTATTACTCAAGGAACTTTGCCGGATATTAGAAATCAGCACAGACGATTTATTGGGGATAGAAAATCGGAAAATAACAGAAAACGGAAATGATTTAGCACAAAAAGAAATCTGGCACAAATTACAAAATTGTTTGGAGCCATTGGAGTGTATTTTCGGAAAAGATTTGGTCCCTGCATTTTTGGATGGGACATATCAGGAAAAAATTGTAGAAGCAAGAAAAAAATTAGCGGGCGAAGGAATCCTAATGCCGTTGGTACGGATACGAGATGATGAAGGGTTAGCCTCCCGTGAGTTTGCAATCTTGTCTTATCGTCAGACTTTGCGAAAAGAGTCGGTAGAAACAGAAATCAAAGACGCTAGTTATATCGTAGAGCGTTTAGAAAAGACCGTAAGAGAAAACTATGCCCACATTCTCAATCGGGATTTGGTAAAAGACATGGTAGAGAATCTGCAGAAAAAATATCCTGCACTTATTAGGGGCGTTGTGCCGGAAAGGATTTCCTATGGGTATCTGACCGATGTATTTAAACAATTGCTAGAGAGAGGACTTGCACCATGGTATTTTAGTAAAATAATTGAAATTATGGATAGTGAATGTCGAAGAAATCCGACAATCACCGAAGAGGAGTTGGTGTGCACAATCGGAAAAAAATTGCAGGAGAAGTAGCGCTATCCTTCTTGAGTTTCCGCAAAGCACATTAAAAAAAGTGGATGACTTTAATTAAAAC
>NZ_QTVH01000066.1:0-1315 GCF_003435975.1 Clostridium sp. AF36-4
GGTTATGTCAAAACGGATTAAAGGAAGGCAGGCGTTAAGAAGAACGTAACGAAGTTGTGAAGAACCATGTTTTACCATTCTGCCACCATGGGATTCTGTTCCAGAATCGTTAATACCGGGTTCGATTCCTGCAAATGCAAGCATCTGTCCGGGATTTGAAAAGTTTGATATATCACCATATTCAGCATAAATAACAGCTGCTGAAATGGGACCGATACCGGGAATGGACATATAGTGTGGATGTACTTCTTCAATAAGTTTGGTAATCTCGGCTTCAAGGGTTTTGATTTCCTTGCAGAGAGAGTTGTACAAGGTAAGTAAACTGTTTAATTCGATGTCGAAAATAGAATTATTGACACCGACTGTATTGGCAGCCAGTTCTTTCAAACGAAGGAACTGTTGTATAGAAAACTTACCTCTTGAAGCACAACGGAGTTTGTCGTAAGAAGCTGAATTCATATGAGCCATTTTTTCGGCTGAACCATAGTTTTCAAGGAGATAGATGGCAGTTTTTGAAAGCCGCTCATTGAAAAAAGGTTTGAATTCCGGAAAGGTATGGTCTAAAACATTTGTAATTTTTACAAGATAAAAAGAACGCTGACGAATCAGCCTGTCTCGTAAACGAGTTAGTGACTTTAAGGAATAAGAGTGGTAAAATCCTTTTGAATGGGGTTTGTATTCAACCGTCATTAACCACCGAGCTATTGATTCGCAGTCAACAGAATCGGTTTTGGTTCGCCTTAAAGTTGTAGACTTTTTATATTCCTTGATAAGAACTGGATTAACTTCCATGAAGCTGTGGTGAGCGTTTTCAAGGAAAAGTTCAAGATTGAGGGCATAATGAGCAGTTGATTCAAACCCTATTTTTATATCCTCAGGATTGGAGAGAGAGTTGAGAGTAGTAAGCAGATGTTCAAACCCATCTTTATCGTTTTTGACAGTAAATTTGGAAACAATCTGCTGGTCGGCTGCAGAAATGATGCAGCAATCATGTTTGTACTTGGAAATGTCAATTCCAACAAAGTACATGGACATAGAAATATACCTCCTGAAATAATATTTAGCACTGCTGTCTTCCACAGAGAATTCGGCTGTGTAATCACGTAAATAGAAACGTCAAGCGTTAACAAACTAATTACCAGTAATAGACGAAAAGCTGCGGTCTGAGTCACCTCCGAACAGTCAAAGCTGTAATAGAATAGATACAGATCCACAGTGCTTTAAGTATTATAATGGAGTATTCAATAAAACCCAAGAGATTGGGAGAAAGGAGAATAATCCATTACCCTCAAAAGAGGATAATTGGATTATACGT
>NZ_QTVH01000067.1:0-1270 GCF_003435975.1 Clostridium sp. AF36-4
CTGAGATGGTATAATAAAGTTGTAACACCAACACTGGAATAAATGATATAATCAAAATGAAAGTGAAGGTGATTAAAATGGCAAACACGAACAAACGTTATGAGCCTGAATTCAAAAAGAAGATGGTCCGGCTGGTATTAGAAGAAGGACGAACCATCGCAAGCGTCAATAAAGAGTATGGCTTAGGAGAAGGAACTGTCCGGAGCTGGATCAGACAGTTTGAAGAAGAATGCGAAAAAAATCCAGAAACAAAAGACACAAAAGACATTTATGAAGAAAACCGCAGACTCCGCAAAAAATTGGAAGAAGCAGAAAAAGAAGTTCGTTTCCTAAAAAAAGCAGCCGCATTCTTCGCAAAGGAAATCGATTAGAGCAATACCGATTTATTGACCAATACCACAATGAGTTCGGAGTAAGATGGCTTCTTGCCCGATTCCATATTTATCCGAATTCCTACTATAATTACAAAAAGAACAGAAAGGCAAGTTATCTGGCAGACAAAGAAAAGAAAAAACAACAAATATTAAGTATTTACTATGAATATGACGGACGTCCCGGATATCGGATGATGGTTATATTTTTAAGAAGAAGCGGAATCAGTCTGAGCAGGACAACTGTACTCAAATATATGAGGGAATTAAAGCTCAGATCTGTTGTGATACCCAAAAAGCCTCGGTACCGTAAAGGAGACTGTTATAAAAAATTTAATAACCTGTTAAAGCAGGACTTCACAGCAATTAGACCAAACGAAAAATGGTGTACAGATTTTACTTATCTTTATCTATCGGATGGCGCAAAAAGATATAACTGCAGTATTATAGATCTGTATGATAAATCGGTACTAGCAACCCTGAACAGCAAAAGAATTGATGCGGAATTGGCTATCCAGACATTACAGATTGCCCTTGACAGAAACCCTGTAAAAGGAGAAATTATTCTGCATAGTGATCAGGGTTCACAGTATACCTCCAGAGCCTTCACAGAATTTTGTGAAGGAAAAGGGATTCGACAGAGCATGAGCAAAGCAGGATGTCCTTATGATAATTCTCCGATGGAAAGTTTTTATGGAACATTTAAGTCGGAATTTATGCGACAGAATCGGTTTGAAACAGATCAAGAGTTAAATGAAAGCACGCTGGATTATGTATATGGCTATTACAATCATATACGTCCACATTCATCAAATGGATACATGACACCGTTTGAAAAGAGATATTCCAATCAATGATTTTTTTCAGTGTGAATGTTACAAAAATGCTTGACCATCTCA
>NZ_QTVH01000068.1:0-1219 GCF_003435975.1 Clostridium sp. AF36-4
TTAACGACAAAAACATACCCAGGAGGACTTTTACATGACCCAAGTACATTTTACACTGAAAAGCGAAGAGATTCAAAGCATTATTGAATATTCTGTAAAGGATGACGTTTCTAAAAATATTTTAACAACGGTATTTAATCAACTAATGGAAAATCAACGAACAGAATATATTCAAGCAAAAGAATATGAACGAACAGAAAACCGACAAAGTCAACGAAATGGCTATTATGAGCGCAGCTTTACGACACGTGTAGGCACGCTAGAATTAAAAGTACCCAGAACACGTGATGGCCATTTTTCACCCACAGTGTTTGAACGTTATCAACGAAACGAAAAAGCCCTCATGGCTTCAATGTTGGAAATGTATGTATCAGGCGTTTCAACTCGTAAAGTATCAAAAATTGTGGAAGAACTTTGTGGTAAATCCGTCTCTAAGTCCTTCGTTTCTAGCTTAACAGAACAGCTAGAACCTATGGTTAACGAGTGGCAGAATCGTTTATTATCAGAAAAAAATTATCCTTACTTAATGACCGATGTACTCTATATAAAAGTACGAGAAGAAAATCGAGTACTCTCAAAAAGCTGTCATATAGCGATTGGAATAACCAAAGATGGCGACCGTGAAATTATCGGCTTCATGATTCAAAGTGGCGAAAGCGAAGAGACCTGGACAACATTTTTTGAATACCTAAAAGAACGCGGTTTACAAGGTACGGAACTCGTTATTTCTGATGCGCACAAAGGATTAGTCTCTGCCATTAGAAAATCCTTCACCAACGTAAGTTGGCAAAGATGCCAAGTTCACTTCCTAAGAAATATCTTTACCACCATTCCTAAAAAAAATTCAAAATCTTTCAGAGAAGCTGTTAAAGGAATTTTTAAGTTCACAGATATTAACTTAGCGCGTGAGGCTAAAAATCGATTGATTCATGATTATATCGATCAACCAAAATATTCAAAAGCTTGCGCATCATTGGATGATGGATTCGAAGACGCCTTTCAATATACCGTACAAGGAAATTCCCACAATCGACTAAAGAGTACCAATCTAATTGAACGACTGAATCAAGAAGTACGCAGAAGAGAAAAGATTATTCGCATCTTCCCCAATCAAACATCAGCCAATCGCTTAATTGGAGCCGTTCTTATGGACCTACATGATGAATGGATTTATTCTTCAAGAAAATACATCAATTTTGATAAGTAGAAATGGTAAAAA
>NZ_QTVH01000069.1:0-1163 GCF_003435975.1 Clostridium sp. AF36-4
AAATTAAAAGAAAGGAAAATCGGGTAGGGTGACAACCACCCGAAAAAATTCCGATTGACTAAACAATATGATCGTTTGGCTCGTGTAGCACAATAATGGAAAGTAATGAATATGCACCTTGTTTTGGAATGGAGAATTTTTATATATGGTTGATGAAAATGGAAATATATGTTTGTTAATTAAATTTACTTCATATTATGATTATGAGAAAGAGATGTGGTTACCTTCAATGATGAACTTGCCAGGAGGAATTTTTGGAGACAGAGAGTGTCATTGGTCTTTGGTGGAGGATACAGATGATTTTGAGTGTACCTATTGGTTTTCTTATGATGATTATGAAATTTATCGGCCATGGCAGATCAGGGAAAAATTTTATACAAAACATATGAAATTAAACGAAAATAAATTGATTGATGCAGGATTTTATAAGGTTGAGGGAAAAACTTATTCGTGGGCATATCAATGGTTTTTTCATACCTTGCGATTAAGAAAATTGGAAACTTATTTTTCGAAGATAGAAAAAATCAAACAATGGTCACAATTTTGTATGTTTGCAAAAATGGCAGGACTTCGTAATGAGACATTTTTTATTGAAAATTGGCTGCGCTTGGATATCGCCGTAAAATGGTGCGAGGAACACGGCATACCATATAAATTGGACATTCCAAAAGGCTATCAAAAGGATTATCCGGAAAATGCGCTAAAGGACTCATCCGAGAAGATTAGACATACAGCAAAGGAAAGGAGGTTTATGTCTCCGTTTGACTGGTTAAATGGGATGAAAGATAGTAGTCTTTTTATAGCAGAATTTTAGTTTATTATGTAGAAAACAATTGTAGTTTCCTTATGACCATGTAGTAGACAGGAAAAGAGACGAAACATAGTTATGATGGAGAATCCAAGTTGGCTGCTGTTACTGATGAAAATGGGAGTCAAGTGGTGGGATATTCCTATGATGCGGATGGAAACCTGTCTGAGAGAACTGTGCTGAGGAATAACCTGACGGCAACTTACACTTACGATTACCAGAACCATCTGACAGCAATGAAAAATCAGACAAGTAGTGAGATTGTTCCAATGCTTGCAGATAGAGGAAGTTATATAGCAAGCGAAAGTACATTTTACAAAGTGTTAAAGGAAGCAAAACAGTTGACTCACAGAGG
>NZ_QTVH01000007.1:0-136443 GCF_003435975.1 Clostridium sp. AF36-4
TTGGGAACACACCTGCATAGCAGGTGGTTTATTTTTATTGCCAATACAAAAAATTTCCGGCACATATATTATTCATGTACCGGAAATCTTTTCATCGTCTGTTTTTAATTCTATTATTTACCTACATGAAATGCATCCATACCCGGGTACACTGCGCTGGCACCTAATTCTTCTTCAATGCGGAGAAGCTGGTTGTATTTTGCTACACGCTCGGATCTCGAAGGAGCACCTGTCTTAATCTGACATGTATTCAGCGCTACTGCAAGGTCTGCGATAGTTGTGTCTGCTGTCTCACCGGAGCGGTGGGAAGAAATGGCTGTATATCCTGCATTGTGCGCCATCTTAATAGCCTCCAATGTTTCTGACACCGAACCAATCTGGTTTAATTTAATCAAAATGGAGTTGCCCGCTCCCATTTTAATACCCTTGGAAAGTCTCTCTGTATTTGTAACAAAAAGGTCATCTCCTACAAGCTGAACCTTATGACCAATCTTCTCAGTCATCTTCTTCCAGCCTTCCCAATCTTCCTCATCCAAACCATCTTCAATAGAAATAATCGGATACTTGTCAATGAGAGATTCCCAATGTGCAATCAGCTCATCCGAAGTAAATTCTTTGCCGGATTTTGGCTGTTTATAGTAACCAATTCCTTTTTCCGATTTCCATTCGGAAGAAGCTGCATCCATAGCAATCATAAAATCTTTTCCCGGTTCAAATCCGGCAGCCTTAACAGCCTCCAGAATTTTCTCAATAGCTTCTTCATCGGAAGTAAGTTTGTTTGGTGCAAATCCACCTTCATCACCAACCGCTGTTACATCTCCCATATCTTTAATCAGAGATTTCAACTTATGGAAAACCTCTGCACACCAGCGGAGTGCTTCTTTAAACGATGGCGCGCCAACCGGCATAATCATAAATTCCTGCGTATCAACGGCTGAATCTGCGTGAGCACCACCATTTAAAATATTCATCATAGGTACCGGAAGACGGTTGCCGGAAATGCCACCTAAAAAGCGGTACAACGGAATATCTAACGCAATAGATGCCGCTCTTGCTGTTGCAATCGACACAGCCAAAATCGCATTGGCACCAAGTTTTGATTTGTCTTTCGTACCATCTGCATCAATCATCGCCTTGTCAATAGCATAAATATCAGACGCATCTAAACCAGTAAGGACCTCATTAATCACAGTATTGATGTTGTTGACAGCTTTTTCAACACCCTTGCCAAGATAACGGTCCTTGTCACCGTCTCTCAGTTCCAGTGCCTCAAACTCACCTGTAGACGCACCACTTGGAGCAGTACCTCTTCCCACGGTTCCGTCTACCAAAGTTACCTCTGCTTCCACCGTCGGATTGCCTCTCGAATCCAAAATCTCACGTCCAACTACTTTTTCAATTTCCAAAAAATTCATCGTAACACTATCTCCTTTTCCGCAAAATAATAGTACTCCCCGCAAGAATTTCATTCAATTCTGCATAGGATGCGTTCAGGATTCACAACCTAATACGAGGAGTCCACATGATTTATTCACATTTCGGTTAGTCTTGTCTAACCTCTTTTATATTACTGAATTTCGGGGTAAAAATCAATAGGTGCAGGTGAGAGTTTTTATCAAGTTTGTGGGGGTGCTGGTTAATATTATCATGTGCCATTTCTAATATCACTCTATATCAAAGTTTAGTAGATAAAAAGACTCGGAAGGAAAATACCTTCCGAATCAGACTGTAATACTCCTTATAAAGGACTAATAAACTGTCCCTAAATGTATAGACATTCCCTTACAGAACATCCCAATATTTTGTATGCTTTTTAACACCTTCTTCTCATATTTAGTAATTTAAATAAATTATTTAATACTTCTAATACGTTTGACACTTAACTCTGCTCTCGATATAACTTCAAGCTTTTGATTATATACTTGTGTACTGATTAATGGCTCACTTACAATGAATAATCCGTAAACATTCCACTTAACATCTGATAGTTGATAATGTATTTTTAAATCTTCCAAATGTTCCTTAACCCAATCTACTCTTCTACTATGTTTCGTTGCATAACATTTCTTTTTACCATCAACAAACATTTTCTGATACTCTAACTGAATTTCATAAGGATTTCTAGAAAAATTAAAGTCCTTTACCTCCGCTACATATATATGATGCATCTCATTATCTATGATTAGCACATCAATATCTCCTAATGTATTACCATTCTTGTCAGCCACATATTTTTTATTAATCTTATCAACATTCGAATCAATAACAAACACTTCCATATCTGTCAAAATATCTGAAATTAATTTATTAAATATTCTTCCCCTATCATCACTAATTCGACCTATCAAGGTGGACATCTTAGCATTTTTTGTTGATATTTTTCCCTCATAAATTAAGTCCGTTACATACATAAGCATATGATATAATTGTCTATTTCCCCAAATTATCATGTCTTTTCTGATTATTACTGGACGCCTACTGAACGAGTACGCACGATTAAATCTCCATGGATATACATCTTCCTTCCTAAATCCAGATGGCAATTTCAAAAAATCATCTCTTTCAGTCAAGGAAATATCCTTAAGTATGGCTATTGCTATTTCATTAGATATTTTCTCATCAATTTGAACGATATATTCTATAAGTTTTTGCTTAGATGCTTTATAAACTTCCTCCTCTTCTCTCTCATTACCATATTCTATCATTCCCATTATCAACCTATAAAATTGAGTAAAAGAATACCCGTACTCCGCTTGAAAAGCAACATCTAAATCCCCTGAATAATCTTCTTGATTGAGGGTATATTTTTTACGAAAGTCACTAGAAGAATTATAGTATAATTCTTCTCTTCTATATTTATCACCATATTGAAATATTGTATAAAATTCATCCTGTTTCACCCCTATTCGATCCGACTTCAATATTTCAACTGGTGCATTAAAAATGTTATAATAAAATAAATCATTTTTATATGCCCACTCTATAATAAGTGAACATATTGCCAATATATATTCATATTTTCCTATACCAAGTATCACCTCACCCTTAGGCGGTTTAGCAGCAACATATTCCATCATAAATTTTAATGCTAACGATACCCGATTCAAGTCATTATATTCTTTAACATACTCATTCTCTTTTTCAGGATAACATGACAATTCATAAGCATAATTCTTTTTTGCAAGCATTTGTTTGTATAAAACTTCTTCCAAATCAACATAAATTGCTTCTACCAAATGTTCTGAACTTAATACCGCAATCTCTTCTTGTAACATTTTATATAACATTCCTACAACCTCATTGGCAATCATTGTTCTTTTTTCATCCGGAATAACACCATACGTCCATTTACCACTTTGCAATATAGATTTTCCTATTATATCTAGCAAATAATCCTCGTCCTCTTCACGGACACGCCTATTTGTAGTAAACAATATAGGTTTATAATATGGTTTATCTTGAAAATCTAAAGAAAATATTTTTCTTCTCATTGGATTATCAAACAATTCATCTAACTTATCCGCATAATCCTCAGACTCATATGCATCATTATTTAAAATATCCAAAAGCATCTGACACAATTCTTTTTCCTTTGCATTGGTCTTACAACTCATTTGACTATATGCCTTAGGTGTCCATGTCAAATTATAATGTCTACCTTTTCTTTCAATACGAATTAAATCTGATACAGCGATATCCTCAGTTGGAGCATAATAATAGGCTTTCTTATCACCCTCCAATATTATTGAAAAATGATATAATGTATTCAATAGTTCCATGTCTTCAATAATATCTTTACATTCTGCCAACCAATAAGATATTGTGTCCATAATTGAAAAATTCAAATTAACATCTGCCATTTCCTTTATTTCTTCAGATGTAATCCAGATAACGCAGTTATTATAACGAATACATAATGTACTCTTTTTTGTCTCCATTATGCATCCTTCAGTATACATATTTCTCATTTCATCACACAAGACCACTTTTGTTTTCCAACCATCTTCATAAGAATCAATCAATATAGTCCCTTCATTCCTTATTGACTGATTAATATAATCAACAGAATCTCCTGGAGCAATCAAAAGTTTAGTATTATGCGGATTAAAATCATCATCCAGATAAAACGAATATTTATTACTTGTGTATATACTGATAGCATTTAGCTCACTAAACAAATTTGGCATTTGTGTGTTTATTTTTTCTTTTGCACGTATATATCTTGGTAAAAAATTTTCTTTTTTTCGTTCATTGACGCTTATACAGTGCAATTCAAACGGATTCAATTGCAATGCCTTATATTTAGATAAATTTTTAGCTGCTCTTAATCCTATTCCTCTACCAAACCCGCTAATTATAAACAGACAATAAATATCATTTCTCTCAACAGCATTTTCTTGCATTTTTTTCCAAAAGTAATTCATTCTTTCTTCAAATAGTAAAGTATGTTTTTCATTAGGATATTCTGCGTGCATTGTACTCTCTGAATAATCACATGCATCATCACATATAAAAGCAGTCAACATTAACTGATTATTATACACATTTACGATACATTCTTTATGATATGCATTATCCATTAGTTCAATTCCAAGCGTACTCTCCTTCAATTTATGATGTCCCAATGCTTCCAATGACTTACGGCAATCTCGCCATACATAATCGTTATATCTATTTACCACCTTATTCTTTATTCCAAACTCTGAAGCTATTTTTAGTGTCTGAAAAAAAAGAAAATTCGGTAATAGTGAAATATTAAGTAGTATAATTGAATTGTTTTTACTATTTTTTACAAACGGTTTACTATAAAATGGTCTATTCTTCATCGAACCCACATTACCACTTCCGAAAGGCATAATAATTTCTTCTAGCAAATCAGGATAATCCTTCAGAAACACCTGCATTCTCTGTTCATCAAACACAACACACTCTGCATATTCTTTAACTTTTTCATTATTTGGTATTACCACATACTTTCCCTCATCAGATACTATTTCACATTCTTTTACACCTATCCTTCTAGCTATTTCTTCTGATAATCTCAGAATAAACATTGTCAAACTTCCTATTTTACGTTTGTATTCTTTTGGAAAATCATTTTCATAATTGAACAATATGTCTATAATCATTTGAAGATTATATGCAGGCGAATTATCAATTCCATTAAATACTGTATAATTATCCGTCAACATTACATTCTGATAGAAAGCATTTTCATTTGGGTCAATAGAGCATGCTAAATTAGTTTCATTTATTTTTCCTATTAATTTCTTAAATCTTCCAGCACTCATCTTATATGTAGAATTGTATGTATTTTCCTTTTCACAAATAATAACTGTTATCAAAGAATCTAATAAAACGGATTTATTTTGGTTATGAGGCATTAAATTCAAACCTGATATTCTTGCTAAAACATCATAAACATCATACTTTTTTATCTCATCAGTTATTTTTTTCAATTCATCTATTGTTTCTTGATTTTCAAATATATAACCATAATTCAAGGTTTTATTAAAAAAATCCATATTTTCCCCTTTCTGTAGTATACAATCACCTTATTCAAATAACTTAAAACCTATAAAAAACATCACCAGCCAACAAACTAGTGATGTCATATAATTACACTTTCTGTTTTGGCACAAACTCAATCTTGAGAACCATCCCCATGCCATCTGCTAATCTTTTAAGCAAATTAACAGAAGGATTCCTTGTTCCATTCTCAAGTTTGCTGATATCTGCTTGATTAATACCAGTACGCTCTGCCAACTCCTTCTGCGTCATATTCTGAGAAGTACGAGCATCTACGATAGCCCTTATAACATCCATCTCCGGTTGGATTGCATCATATTCTTTTTTAAATTCTTCATCCTGTAACTGCTTAGAAAGCATATCATCAAATGTTCTCATCTTTCATCACCCTTTCTATGAAATCCTTTCTTCTATCCTTTGCAGTCTGTATCTCTTCTTTTGGAGAATCTCCCAATAATCCAAATATCTTAGCTCGCATCTCAATGATATCCTGAAATCTCATGAGGCTAAGAAGCTAACTCAGCCTCTTTATTCTTTACATAGGTAAAATCTGATACAGATTTCCTCATTGTAACGTATGAATTCCAAATTGAGTCTGTGTCGTGTTACTGACGCTACTCTCCCCTTGGATGATTATGGTCAGAACGAAGTATGATTCCTACCATCAAAAACCGGTTCTTCAATCTTTTACTATGATATTACGCCATTTTAACCCTATACTTATGTCTTATTGGCTTCATTGTCCAATCATCAAATCCGACCAAACCATCATTCTGCAATCTTCCTAATACGATGCCAGGATCTCTGTTAATCGATTCCGCAAAACGAATAATATCTTTTAATCCGAATCTTTCTCCTGCCACAAAATCATTATACTGTTCTCTTGGAATAAGACTATCCTCCGCAAACAAGTCAGCAGCATGCTCTTGTACCCCAGATTCTTTCTCAAACGATATTCCATAATCACCATTAATAATATGACCAATCTCATGGAACAATGTAAACCAAAATGAGTCTGAATAAAGTCTTCTATCATTAACCATCAACATTATATTATCACCAATTTTTTTGGTAGCTCCATTAATCTTTGAGCCAACAATATTAGGAAGTATTACAAAGATAACACCAGCCTCCTCGAAAGCTTTTCGAATCAATGGATAAAATTCGCTATGATTTTTAGTCAATGTCAGCGCATACTGTACCACAGCTTCAAATTTCTTTTTATTAAATTTGGGTGCATCTACAGCCAATGCCTTATTAGTTGCGATCTGAACCATAGTATTCGCCTTAACTGTACTAGCCTCTTCTAATGCTTCTGTTGAACTTCTAAAGTTTACTGCCATATCTCTCTTGGTAAACACTGTTAATGTTGCAACCTTCAGAAATTCACGAACCGCTTTAATCTGTTCATCCTTTTTTCTAGGCAAATCCGGAAGTCCATAATTCTCTCTAAAATATTTGTAGTCATATAATTCAAATACTTTTCTTTCTTCCAGCAATTCTTCTTGTGATTTAAATTCTGCAATCAAAGCATCATAAGAATTTTGCAAATTAAGCCAATAATTTACGCTAGTACCAAGCATTCTAGAAAGCTTCATTGCAATATCAATAGATAAGCTCTGTTCCCCACGAATCAGCAAACTTAAATTCTTCGGCGTAGTATCTAATCTCTTTGCAAAATCTTCCTGAGTCAATCCACTTTCTTCCACAATTTCTTTAATATAATATCCTGGGTGAAATGCAATCGTATCATTATACTCAATGTAATTACTCATAATGTTTGCTCACCTCCGTTATCTCAACAATCCTCACATTTTGCGATATCTCATTAATATTACACGGAACATATGGTTCCTTATTTTCATTTAGGGGTTCTATTATTATACGCCACTGATCCTTTCTTGATTTCACATCAATTGCAAAATATCCATCCAGATTTCTTCCACCTTTATTTTCAAGTTTATGAAAGTGAAAGGTTGGTTGGACTATAATATCTTTAATAGTTTCTGCCTGCTTCAAAGCATTTATTCTTGCAAAAAGGCTATTTGCAAGTGCAGCATTTCCACCAAACAACTTTCTTGCTACCTTTAAACTCGTACATTGTTTCTCAGTTTTTGCATCTGTATAAACTAATTCCAAGTCCTCCCTCCTTTTACCATATTACCTATCAGGTAATTTAATTATAGTTGCTACATGTGTTTTTGTCAAGAACACGAAAAAATATTTTCGAAAACTTAACACCAAAATCCTGTATTCTACAATAAATCTGCTGCATTCGCCCGTACCGAGATAATTTGAATAACAATTATTAGCCTCTGCTACGATATTCAAATGGTGCATTCATAAGACTACAAAATACACATCCATTTTTGCTCCTTAATATCCATCAAACCGCAGAAAATCAAGGTTTCTTTAAAAGCAGACAAACCGTTTCAATATTCCCCTGAACTTTGATTTTATACTGCATAGCGAAAGTGACACTATTAACTTAAGGGTGGGGTAAATACCTTAACCATTTGAAAATTCCTTTTAATGTTACTACTTTACCCGGTCCTCGGCAGGATCAACTGCATACCAATGTTCTGCATTTCGCCTACATTCTAACACAGGTATTCTTTTTGTCACTTCACGTTTCGTGCTTCCATCACTACGAAGAATTTCTCTCCATTCCACTGGTTTATTATAATATTTCATTTTGCCCCCACATTGAGGGCATCCTTCAATATGTATTTTCTCTATGGTCAATCTATTCCCATAACCACTAATTGCAAAATTGAAAAACAAAGGATGTCTCGTTTGCTTTTTAGCAATTCTTCTAAGTGTAAAAAAGATTAAAAATAAAAATACAAATATTATAAAAATAATAGAATATTTCTGCATATCTAAACTTATTGTATTTCCATTCATCCCTCTAAAAAAGCAAACTATACTTTTTACTATTTTGGCAAACGGAAATATTCCTACAATTGCAATAATAGTGCTAATCCATGTTAAAACAGCTAAAGTAAATGGACTACGCCATTTTGGTTCTGGATCATAATTTGCCGTCTTTTGCTTCTCTTCCGAGATATTATTGATAATATCTCCTGCTGCAATTTGAGTTTTTCCTGTAAAATTCACATTTCCATTGAAATTATTTTGCTTATACTCTTCTTTTCTTCTCATATCGTCATCTTCCTCCTCTTTTGCGAAAAAGTATTCCTTTTGCAAAAATGTATACTGATAATTTCGAAAATCTTATCCTTGGGGTAAATCAATTCCCTCATACCCATTCTACGGAAACAGAAACACACATCTATTTTATTCCCAAAATAGCGAAATCCTTTGATTTATTGGGCTTTTCTTGACAGAAGGCAGACTGTCTCAACGGTACTTTCGTTGTCCCAATCAAGTTCGTATAATGCCTCGTGAATGCCATCATTTAACATGTAATTGTCCTGTTTTACCACATGATATTCGTTCCTTGTTCCCGGAACCTTCTCATTCTTTCTTCTGCCAAATGCCAATTTCCCGCAGTATACAGGATTATCAAGTACACCTTTTACAAATGATGCAGAAAAGCCTTCTATGGTATTGTTCTGGCAAAGTTTCTTCTTGTATCCGTTGTTATTAAGGAATGTGGCAATAGTGGCAATGCCCATAGTTGTGTTGGCATATTTATCGTAAATAACTGTGGTCTTCCTTCCACACTTTTACTAGATTTACCTTCGTCAGAGTATTCGCCTGCGATAATCATATCCTGGTAATCAGCGTATTTATGCAATTTATCTTTTTGCACATCTAAACTGTAACCATCTACCTGCATAGAGGTGAATACACGAGTATAGATGTAGCGTTTGAGTTGTTTTTTCATGAAGTCATCTCCTCTTTACTTCCTTAGACACTTCTTTAATGCTCTCAAGATATGCCTTTTCAACTGGAGTCAAAGTTGTTTCCTGATATTTTCTATATTCTTCCTTTGCCTTATCTATCGCCTGCTTATGACTTACCGAGCCTGAACTAGTTAATAGCTTTCGATTACCTGAAGATAATACACTATCCAACTGTTTTACATAGTCATCCATATACATAGGCTTATGCTCAATTGCATTGATTTCAGCCAAATCAAAATAACCAGAAACAAGATTATTCAATACCTTAAGTTCATTCTCCTCAAGATAATTCTTAGCTACACCTATGTCCTTTAATGCTGGTAATTCCCCTGAAAACGAAGTCAATCCCATAAATGGCTTTTCAGCATCTGCACGCAGATAAATAACCTCTGCAGCAGTATGACCATGTGCTGCATAATGCAATTTATTCTGAACAATTTTAAAAAATCCAATTGACTCATCACTATGTGGATCATAATCAACACTAGTTGCATATAAATCAAGAACCTGTCGATACAACACTTTTTCTGAAGACCTGATATCTCTGATTCTATCAAGTAATTCCTTCCAATAGTTTCCTCCGCCATTTCCTTTCAGACGCTCATCATCTATTGTGAATCCTTTTATGATATATTCTTTTAATCGTTGTGTCGCCCACTGTCTGAATTTTGTGGCAATTACTGACTTTATGCGATATCCGAGAGAAATAATCATATCGAGATTATAATAATCGACATTATAATTTTTCCCATCACTCGCAGTTGTTCGGAATTTCCGAACAACTGAATCTTTATCAAGTTCGCCTTCATCAAATATATGCTTAATATGTTCACTGATATTCGATTTACTACACCGATACAATTGCATAAGTTGCTGCTGTGTTAACCATACAGTTTCATCCTGCATTTTTACTTCTATATTCGTATCTCCATCATCTGTCTGATATATAAGGATTTCTCCATATTCATCATTTCCTACTTTATCTGCCATTTTTTCTCCAATCTATTTGATTCAAATTATATTTACAATTACCTCACTATACACAATTGTATTTCTTATGGTTTATTGTTAAATTAAAAACATTTCTTTTTCAATAAAACTTTATCAAATTACATTCATACACCATTTTATTAACCTCATCATCTCTATATGGGTAATTTGTCAATGCCAAATACATATTAGGAAATAGTAACATTTCTTCTTCATTCCTTTTAGTAATTGCATTCACATATATCCCAATGGTATTCGATTCTACGTATATTTTTAATAAATTATTCTCACATGCATAAGCCCCATCCGCATAAACAATGTCTCTCAACAAACTTGTACTCATAAATCCTTTTTCTTGTATTGGTGTCGGTCTATCCTGCTTATTCTGTTCAATAAGTTCACTGACAAATTTATCGTCAACTAATCTATAAAGAACAATATTCGTTGGAATTCTAGGTGCGCTACACAAAACAATAGACAATATATCTGCCATTTCTCGATAAATATTACTTTCGCTATCAACTTCTTTTCTCAAGAAATCATTAATCCGTCTATATGTATCCCCACAATAACATTCGATAGGTGCAGTAAATAAGCTATTTGTTATTGAATGTTTGGCTAATCTCATTACATCTTTATATGAGTTTGCCCAGCTTTTATAATATTTCATCCCCCATTCTTCAGCCTCTAATGTTGTTTTAAATTCTTTGTACAATTCCCTTTTTTCAATATGCCAATTTATTTCACCATACTGATGTTTATTCCACATTTTCTTCAATATAATCTTCAATCTACTCCATTCTTGCATCTTTTTTTCTTCTCTTTAAGAATTTCTATATAATCAAGAGTCTCTACTCTTATTATCCCAACATAATAATATCTGTGTTCCAACCTATTCGCAAGGATAATATATTAGCTTATCCAATAGCATAAGATTTGTTCTCCAAGAAATTTGTGCCACAAGCTGTTGCATAATTACCATTACATTATTTACTAGCTATATTATCTTCCTTGTCATCCCTATACCTTTTATCAGACAACCTCTCCATTTCAACCTTATATGCCATCAATCGCAAAAGATACTGCGGAACCCTTCTATTTCCCAATTCCCAATCGGTTTCCGTCATATAAGGAATTTCAAAGTACTCACAAAATTCTTTTCTATTCATGCCGGTACTTTCTCTTAATTTTTTCAATTCTTCTCTTGTTTCCATAGTCCATCTCTTTATGCATTGCATAAACAAATTATATAATTTTTATTACCTATGGTCAATAACCTATTTTCCTATTTTTCAAAAAATCGGGTAGGTGGTAAATAATTATTTTATTTACCGTCCTCCCACACCACCGTGCGTCAGGCTGTCTAACAATAATGGTCTCATAAATTAAGACACTGAACACGACATTTCTTAATGAATCTGATATACTATAACCAACAAATGAAAGAAGGTACTTATTATGTCCAGATCAAGAAGAAATTTCAGTGCTGAATTTAAAACCAACCTCGTACTTCAACTGCTTAAAGGAGAAAAAGAACTTAATGTCCTTGCTGTTGAAAACGACATTCAACCAAATCTCCTCCGCAACTGGAAGAAAGAATTCCTTGCTAACGCTTCTCTTGCTTTCGATAATAAGCGGGAAGATAATCTTCGGGAAAAACTTGCCGAAGAACGTAAGGAAAAATCCGAATACGCCAAAAAGGTCGGTCAACTTACCATGCAGGTTGACTGGCTCAAAAAAAAATCTGAAGAAGTTATCGGACCTGACTACGAGAGTAAATTTAGTCCGAAACCTTTCGACGACTAAGGAACTGCCGGTTTCTACAGGAGCTAATCTACTTGGAATTAATCGTACCAGCGTATATTATGGCGGCATCCCCGTTTCAGAGAAAGAACTGGAATGCAAAGCTATCATTGACCATCTGCATACGGATAATCCTACCTGGGGAGCCCGTCAGATGTCTGCTCAACTTAAACTGCGCGGATATCAGGTTGGACGCCGTAAAGCAGGCAGATATATGCGTGAAATGGACATTACATACATTCCAATGAAGCATGGCTTTCTTTACCTGACAGCTATTATCGACTGGTACAGCCGTTGTATCGTTGTCTGGGATGTTGGTGATACTCTGGATACCACTATGGTCATCAACGCCTGTAAAAAAGCATTTAAAGTAGCTAAGCCGTTAATCATCAACTCGGATCAGGGAAGCCAGTTTACCAGTGACAAATACATCGAATTTATTCGAGATAATGGAATTCGGCAAAGCATGGATGGCAAAAGTCGATGGGCAGATAATATCATGATTGAACGCTGGTTCCGCAGCTTCAAGTATGAGGAAGCATATCTCACGGAGTATGCTAATCTCAAGGAAGCAAGAGAAGCCATTGGAAGGTATATCTACACCTATAACTTTGAAAGATGCCATCAGTCCATTGGGAACAAACAGCCTGCCGAGGTATACTATCCGGTAATGCTTCTGGATGCAGCCAGAGCAGCCGCATAATATAAAAATCCGGGAGATGCTTCACACATTTTCCATGTAACTCGTCAACATATCAGTTCATTATAAAAATATCAAATTTTTGTCTTGACAACTGAGCCATTATATATCAATAACAATATTTATAATACTATCCATAAATTTTCCGATGCACTTTTTTATCATCAATTATGATCCTCCATCTGATAATCTCAAATTACTCACCATATTATACCATCATGAAGTTTCCTTTGATTGGTCCATTTAAGTATGTGATATTCCACATCAAAACCTAATTGGCTCTCGTTGCTTTGTAGGTTGATATTGGTCTCTTATGTTTCCGTTGCTCCTGTCCTCTATGAGTCAACTGTTTTGCTTCCTTTAATACTTTGTAAAATGTACTTTCGTTTGCTATATAACGTCCTCTGTCCGCTAGTATTGGTACAATCTCACTTGGTGTTTTTGACACAAACTCTTCAGAATTACATACATCCAATATTTTCTCTTTTTCTTCCATAGTCAGCTTATTCGCCGTCTCTGGTCTTACACATATCGTGCGTTTATCTATATAGTCACTGTCTGTATTCTTCCAGCTGTTATATGTTCGTTTACTGATTTCAAACTCTGCACATACTTTATACAATGCTACTCCTAACTCTACTGCTTCCACTAATTATTCTTTGAAAAAGCATACTATCACCATCCCATTTCAATCCATCTTATATTTTGAAGCAAATGGAGAATATTTTTTGTACCAAAAACACAAGTAAACTTTTGTTTTCTCAAATTTTCAAGCGTGGATGCACGTTGCTCTTCAGACAGTTTCTTGCTTATTTCAGGACCACCAAATGGCATTGCTATTTGAATACTAATGTTTTTATTGCAGCAATAACCAATCAATTCTTGGATTTTATTCTGCTCATCTGTAGATATATTTCTTTGTACTACAATTTGATTTATTTCCGGATACACGCCTGATTGATCATATAAATTTTCAATCTCTTTAACCCCAAAATTTGATACTCCAATCGTCTCAATCAGTCCCTCCTTTTGAAGTTTAATTAATTCTTTCCAAGTTTCAGAATATCCTTGATAACGACTAGAGTGAATCAAATAAATATCGATTTTAGAAATATTCAATCGATGCAATGTATCCATTAATTCATCTCTTATAGACCGCCCACTCTCTTGTTGGCTTGTATTGATTTTTCCAATATAAACTATCTGATTTTGAGGATATGCACTTTCCATAACAGCTTTAGCAACTTCTCGTTCATTTCCATATCTAAATGCAGTATCCAACATTAATCTATCATACGGATAGTGTTGTAATATATTTGACAGTTCTTCTTCCGTACATAAATATGTACCCAATGCAAAATCAGGATATTTTTTCCCAGAGCGAGTAACGATGGTTCCAATATAAGGCTTATAATCTTTCATATACCTTCCACTCTACACAATTATGAGTAAAACTAAAAAGTTGCATTTTATCTAATGATTCTTTCTCAAAATGCTGCTCTAACCATTTTCTAAGCATATCTCTACATTCGTACAGAATTTCACAATCCAAATCACCATATTTTAATGCTAAATCCTTAATTTCACCAAATGAATTTTGAAACTCAGTGTTCATTTTTCTAAATTCGCTAATTATATCTTCTACACTACTATCTAAGATATGCTGGATATTAGACGAATCAAGATATAGAACATAATCAACAATGTTGAATCTTGGGAACAATCCTTCTTTTGCTAATAAAATCCATTCTTTTTCTGTTTTGAATTTATCTCTATATACTTTATCAATATACTTTTTTGTTTTTGTTGATAAAGAATTTAAATCTTGAACTGTCAAAAACTCTTTTTCCATTTGCTTAGCATTGCCACTATATTCCATAAAAGCACAAATTATTGTAGTGCTAAATTCATTTAAATGCGAAATTAATTCATCAATTTCACCAATAATACCCTTGTAAAGAAAAACTTTACTTATTACAGGCATATTTCTTTTCTTTGCTTCGTTTGCGCACAAATTAAGATATTGATAATATCCTTTTCGATTAACAAATCTGTCATGCGTTTGTTCTGTGCCAAACCAGGAAAAAGCAACTTTCTCCACTCCGGCGTCTTGTAGCATATCAAACCAACTAACAATTTCATCAGCTGATTTGATTTTTGTACCATTTAAATCTAATTGTACATATTCCATTTTCTCCATCGGAAGTGAATTATACAGTTCAATTTGTTTTTTAACATATGAATGCTCCGGGCAATTATATATAAATGAACGCAATCTCATCCCATAGATATCTACGACACCTGAAAACTTCTTCATAACACGCTCATAGTCTTCAAAGGAAATCTGCTCATCTTTCGGACAATCACCTAAACAACAAAAACTGCAGCGGCATGCACAAGGAGCAAAGAATGCACGTATATGAAATTTATCTTCTTTTAATTCAATGTTCATCAATTAACTCCTTTCCTTTATTTCACCGCAAGTCACCCACTCATGAATCAGTTCAGTTAATGTGTTAAAATATGTTTTCTCTCTTGCACAAGGAGAAATTTCCGGTCTGTTTTCGTACCAATATTCTTTACAGCCACCAGAACACATTGGAAGGTAAGCACATTTTTGACACTTCTCACGCTTAATTGATACATCAAGCCAGTCCAAATAATTCTGATTGAATACCACTCCTGTAGTACAGTCTCCTACTTTATGTGATTCTTCTGTAGTATGCTGCAAGCATTTAAAAAGATTTCCTTCAGAATTAATAAGAACTTCGTTCATGACACATGCAAGACAATTTCCACGTAATCTCAGTGGAAGAATATGCTTAATTCCATCATAAAAGCCATAAGAGTACATTTTTCTCCAAATCAAATCATATGCCCAATCATAATCCTGAGCTAATATATAATCTTCTAACGGTGCATGCGGAGGACGTCTTAATGTTGTTGTGTGAATATAGAACAAATCACTATCTTTAAACTGCTCTAAATCATGCAAAATATCATCTAACTGAGTAATGTTGTTCTTGTCTAAATTAAACCTACAAACAACAAAAATTCCGGCTTCGATAAGTTTCGACATATCAACCAATAATTTCTGATATGCATCTACACTTTTATCGCAATAATTTTTTCTGCGATTATGTTCTTCTGCATAACCATCGATAGTTACATGAAATTTTTTTGCATGCCATTTTTCTTTTGCTCTTTTTATTAAATCGTCAGATATATTGAATCCATTAGTTGTGATAATCGAACTAAACTTCAATTTTCCACCAAAATGCTTGTCAACATTTTCAGTAATGTAGTCAATTATTCGATCTCCTACCAGTGGCTCTCCTCCAAACCACCTAAAAACCACTTCGTCAGACTCTGTAACATTTTTTATGATATATTCAACAACTTTCTCTGCTGTCTCCTGTGTCATTGGTTTGCGCTTTTCACCATTTTCAAAGCAGTAGAAACAACGAGCATTACATTCTTGAGTAGGGTAGATTGTAATATTTATAGCATCACTCGATGCATATGCCGACCGATTTCGAATGACATCTAATTTAAACAGTTCACTATCATCATCTTTCGTCAAAAATCCAAGCAAAAATAGCTGTACAATTGTTTTATCACTATAATCTGAGCATGAAGAAATCATCCTGTATTTCTCATATTCCTCCTCATTAAGCAATGCAACTGCCTCAGTCATTGTATTAATCAGTACGGTTGTAGAATCTGCAAAACTTCTTTCCAAATTAAATAATGATGGTAACAGTCGAGAATCTGCAATTCTGTCCATTGCACGATTAAAATCTTTTTGTGAGATATTTAAAATATCTTCGCCTAAAATATCTTCAACATTTACACCCATAATAGGCTTATATTGCCACTTCTCATGATGTTGGTATCCATCTATTTCAGCACTGCCTGCCTTCAAGCTTAATAATGAATAATCAGGCAAAGTGTTTCCTCTAACAATAATCATTACGTTTTCCCTCCTGTTATCTATATGATTCGCCGTCTTCAAAAACTACAAACAGATTGTTTGTTTCGTTTTCAACACAGTCCAAATATCTTTTTATAAACTTTTTAAGATTAACATTAAAACACCTATTTTTACACATATCTGGGTTTAGTGTTTTAATACACGGCAACTTGTTAGTACCACCGCACATAAATATATCTGCACATTTCATGCACTGTTGATCCGCAATAATTGTTTGCGTTTTCTTTTTTTCAAAAAAGTCATTACCTTCAGAAAAGTCAGCAACTAATTCTTCAATTGATAGTCGTTTATCATCAAAAAAAGACATTGCGCAACTTCCAACTGTTCCATCAGAAAAAAGTTTTAAACTATACTTAGATCGAAATTGGCATTCTTCAACAGAAACAATCGGTGAAATTGTCACAGGCATTTCTGCAGAAACCAATGCATCAATAGCATCCGTACTACACCAGTTTACAAAATCCAGATATGTAATTCGATTTTTGAAATTTCTTGTAACATTCAATTCAGCAGTATAATTAACACTAATCAAAGGCTTGAAAACAAGTCTATTCTTTAGATCTTCAATAAACGCCTTAAAATAACTACAGTTTTCATCATCGACATTATAACGAATTATAATTTTTGTATCTGGCTTTTTCGTATGAATAGTATTTATATTCTCAACAATTTTGTCGTATGTTCCGTTTCCTTTCGAATCAAATCTGACCCTATCGTGGCAAGATTTATACGACAGTGGAATGGTCAACAGCAAACTATCATAGTCTTTCAAACTTAATAAATTATCGATCAGTGTGCCGTTTGTATCAACGAGAACATGAAACCTTACATTTGATGCTTTGCAAAAATTCTTAAGAGAATCATACACTTTCATAAATTGTTTCCAAATTAAAGTTGGTTCACCACCTAAAATTTTTATGTATAATTCCTCAAATGAAGTCTTTTCATGAACTTTACATATATACTCTACAAGTTTGTCCAACGTTTTATCATCTATTATTTTTCCGTCATGTGTCCCTGCTTGATAACAATATGGACACCGCAAATTGCAACTAAGGTTTAGTTCTAAACTTATAAATAACTTATTTTCATTTAGCAGAAAAGATGATAGGTTATCTTCTATACTTTTATCTGTTTCAACAAAAAAACAAGATTCTTGCAAGACCTTAAATGATTCTTCACTCAATTCTGCGATAATATTTCCTTTTTCAACGGAACCGCCGGGCATCTGTATTACCGCGTGATTTATCGTGTTGTATAATGCTATGTCATCATTTAATTCTATAACTCGAACATATTTCGATAACTTGTTCATAATTAGATACCTCTATATCAAATCTTTTTTTAATTTACTATCTTCAATATTTGTTAATTGGGAAGAATTAACCCTCTCCCTCTAATTCAGGAAGAGGGTTAACCCTGTTTTTCAAACTATTAGCTTATATTAGCTAATAATTCCGCATGTGCAGCAAAGCACATTCTTCTTTTCAGAAGCAGCTTTTACAACTTTTACAGTAACCTTCATGTCGTGTTCTCCTTTCAAGGTATTTATATAATAGGGATTTTACAATTATAATGACTCGGTTGTCAAGACAAAAATTTGATGTTTTTATAATGAACTGATATGTTGACGGGTTACATGGAAAATGTGTGAAGCATCTCCCGGATTTTTATGCTATGCGGCTGCTCTGGCTGCATCTAAAAGCATTGCCGGATAGTATACCTCTGCGGGACGTTTGTTCCCAATGGACTGATGGCATCTTTCAAAGTTATAAGTGTAGATGTATCTTCCGATAGCTTCTCGTGCTTCCTTGAGATTAGCATACTCCGTGAGATATGCTTCCTCATATTTGAAGCTGCGGAACCAGCATTCGATCATGATATTATCTGCCCATCGACTTTTGCCATCCATGCTTTGCCGGATTCCGTTGTTACGAATAAAGTCGATGTATTTGTCACTGGTAAACTGGCTGCCCTGATCCGAATTGATGATTAACGGCTTGGCTACTTTAAAGGCTTTTTTACAGGCGTTGATAACCATGGTGGTATCCAGAGTATCATCAACCTCCCAGCCAACGATACAACGGCTGTACCAGTCGATAATGGCTGTCAGGTAAAGAAATCCATGCTTCATTGGAATGCATGTAATGTCAATCGACCATGCCTGATTGGGACGGTCTATGACTGCATTACGAAGCAGATACGGACAGACTTTTGCCTGCTTCATGCGCTTAGACAAATTCATCTTTGGATAAATCGGTGTAATGTCCATTTCACGCATATATCTGCCTGCTTTACGGCGACCAACCTGATATCCGCGCAGTTTAAGTTGAGCAGACATCTGACGGGCTCCCCAGGTAGGATTATCCGTATGCAGATGGTCAATGACAGCTTTGCATTCCAGTTCTTCCTCTGAAACGGGGATGCCGCCATAATATACGCTGGTACGATTGATTCCAAGCAATTTTGCACCGGTAGAAACTGGCAATTCTTTAGTCGTCGAAAGGTTTCGGACTAAATTTACTCTCGTAGTCAGGTCCGACAACTTCTTCAGATTTTTTTTTGAGCCAGCAACCTGCATAGTAAGTTGACCGACCTTTTTGGCGTATTCGGCTTTTTCCTTGCGCTCTTCGGCAAGTTTTTCCTGGAGATTGTCTTCCCTCTTGTTATCAAAAGCAAGAGAAGCATTTGTAAGGAATTCCTTCTTCCAGTTGCGCAGGAGATTTGGTTGAATGTCGTTTTCAACAGCAAGGACATTAAGTTCTTTTTCTCCTTTAAGCAGTTGAAGTACGAGGTTGGTTTTAAATTCAGCACTGAAATTTCTTCTTGATCTGGACATAATAAGTACCTTCTTTCATTTGTTGGTTATAGTATATCAGATTCATTAAGAAATGTCGCGTTCAGTGTCTTAATTTATGAGACCATTATAGGGACGGCTCTGAAAGCACATCCACTAAAAATGTGTACAAAAAGGGGTATCATGTTACAGAAGCTTGTGTCCTTACTACCAGCAATCATCCTGTCAGTATTTTTTCAAAAATACACTCATCCGCTGAAAAGGGTTACAAATCTGCTAATGTGATCACCTTTGAGGCCATGGAACAAGGTGCCGCACTTTTTAAAAGGGCGACTTTTTGCATGGATCGCGGTTATGATGACAACAAGATGTTCCTGAAACTTGATGATTTGGAACAGGATTACGTCATCCGCCTTACCTCTAAAAGAAAACTTTTATACCACAACAAATGGACTCCTGCCACAGAATTGCGCGACCGCAGAAAAGGCAAGATCAAGACCAGTGTTTTCTACAGGGGAAAAGAGCATGAAGCTTATCTATCACACGTTAGAGTGCAGATCACTGCATCCAGAAAGGACATTTATCTGGTCCTCGTTTATGGCATTACGGAACATCCGATGATGCTTGCCACCAATAAGGAGATCAAATCAAAGGAAGATGTGCTCCGGGTGTCCCGGATATATTTTTCCCGATGGAAGATTGAGGAATACTTCCGATGCAAAAAGCAGATGTTCCAGTTTGAAAACTTCCGCGTACGGAAACTTCACGCAATCAATGCACTTAATTTTTATATTACCGTGTGCATGGCTTTTCTGGCAATGGTATCCATGGAACCCGAATCAAATGCACTCAAGATAGCAATTATAAAAACAGCAAACCCTGTAAAGGAAAAGGTTTTCTTCTGTTATTACCGACTAGCCAAAGGCATCTCCGGTATACTCTCATATGCAAAAGAGGGCGTCCGGCTCTGGTTTCGAACGAAACGTCCCAAATACCGGCAGCTTTGTTTTAAGCTAGTCGTTTAATATAGAAAAAGAATCAATTTATAAAAGCCCGGTTTCGATGGGGCTTATTAAAGTGCCGTTGATTTTACTATCGTCATCTATAGATTTTAAAAATCAGGTAAATTGGCCCTTTTATAAAAATGATTCATTTTCAGAATGCATTTAGCGGAAACTCAAGATCTTTATACAAAAAGGCTCCTGCTGGGAGATATCATACATTTTCGCAAAAGTGATACCTTTTAGCAAAAGCCTATTATTCAGCAGAGTCTCAAAACACCCCTCTGCTACGATATTCAAATGATTCATTCATAAGGCTACAAAACACACATCCATTTTCGCTCCTTAATATCCCACAAACCGCAGAAAATCAAGGTTTCCTTGAAAGCAGACAGACGGTTTCAATATTCCCCTGAACTTTGATTTTATACTGCATAGCGAAAGTATGCAATGGTTTTTCAAAGTGGGGTAATGGTTTTATCCCCATTAGCATTCTACCAATCAAACTCAGCATCGCTGTTTCCAGTATATAATTTCATAAATTCATCAGCAAATTTCTTTACAAAATCTCTGTCCAATGCCGTTGCCAAAGTTTCATCGTTATATTGAGCTGCTTTGCTCCAATTATATGAACCATGCATTACAAACTCAAAATCAATAATACAAAATTTATCATGTAAGCGATTAGATAAATATGCTCCCTTTAGCGGGACCTTTATTACTTCAAAGTTAGTTTCTAACTCGTTCATCAAATATAGATTACTTTTTTCGTCTGATGTGATTATACGAATACTCACACCTTGTTTTTTCTTTGCGAGTAGCTCTTCAAAAATATCCTTGTCTGTGAACCAAGCAACTGCCACCCAAATTGTGTATTTTGCATTCCTTATACCTTGTATAATCGTTCCCTTAATTTCATCAAAAACAACATCATGCTCTGTAGCATTTTCTTCTTCCAATTCTATCAGTTTTGGTTTAATACTCAATCCGTATAAATCATAGTCAGTGCTTGGAACATATATATCATTTGCTAAATCAAAGAAAATATCTTTGTATTCCTTTGCCTTTTTCAACATCGGAATAGGAACTCGTAAATCAAGAAATTCTTGTCTTTGATCTGTAACACGGGTATATGCCCCTGTCTTCCTAAAAGTGATTACTGAATATCGCAGAATTCCTAACAGCTCATCTTTGTTCGGAATTTCATCATCATACTTTATCGTTTCTATCATCGTCTTTAGAAACTGTTTTTCATACATAGAAATCTCTCCTTCGTCTTGTATCACTCTTTATAATGCACAAACTTTTGCGAAAAAGTATCCTTTCACCAAAAATGTATATCTCCCATTTCACAAAGCCTATCCCCTAGGGTAAACATCCGGTTATATCATCACTCTACGGAAACAGAAACACACATCTATTTTATTCCCAAAATGGCGAAATCCTTTGATTTATTGGGCTTTTCTTGACAGAAGGCACACACTCTCAACGTGTTCTTCATTGGATAGGGAATCATCATCGCCCTGCTGATATGATTCTAATGGCTCTATTTCAAGCGTATCAACGATTTCATCACCTATCTTCATAGGAATCTTGAACTGTACAGACTTGACCCATCTGCCGTCTTCCTGCTTCTCTGTAAATATCTCGATTTTCTCAATCATCATCTTTGCAAGAATCTTTTTCTGTTCATCCGTCAGACTGTCAATATTCTGTATAAACTCCTCTGCAATACGTTTATATACCTCTGCTGATAGATTTACACCTTGTGCATTGTCAATCTTCATCTCAACGTTATACAGCAAATTATCTGTATTTGCTATCTGCTCATTGATTTCTGATAAATGTGCCCTGTATGACTTCATCAGGTCATCATATAAATCATCATCAATATCAAGGTCATTGATTCTGCGTAACTGCTTTTCCTTCTTTGCAAACAGCTTCTCACGCTCTTTCTCAATACGCTCCTTCTCTGCCTGCAAATCATCCATATTGCTGCGAGAACCCATCTTTTCTTCAAACATATCTTTGAGTTCTGAATTGTCTATCGTGAATTTCAATATCTGCATGATTTCTGTATTCACTTCATCCTGTCTGATATGCTTCTTGTAGTCGCATAAGTGCCCTGATACCATTTTTCTGTTCTTGCAGATGTAATACCACATATCTGTGTAAAATTCATCAGAACCCTTCTTTTTCTTGCGATTCACTACACCGTACATCGGTGCACCACAGACAGGACATCTCAGCAATCCAGATAATATATGTTCGTGCATCAGACTATGTGTCTTCTCACGCTTGAAAGCGTTCTTTGCACGTTTCACCTGTACCCTGTACCATGTGTCTTCGTCAATGATAGCTTCGTGCTGACCATCATACAGCTTGTAATCATCTTTATCCTGTTTCACCACATGGAACTCATTCCTTGTACCTTCGATTTTCTCCGTCTTCCTGCGTCCATACGCAATCTTTCCAGCGTACACAGGATTATCCAGAACGCCTTTTACAAAATGAGCACTTATCAGTGGCACTGTACCGTTCTGACGTACAGTCTTTGTATATCCGTTCTCATTGAGCCATTTTGCCACAGCTCCAACACCCATACCGCCTAAATACTTCTTGTATATCAATTTTATCAGCTCTGCTTCTGCGTCATTGATAACAAGCATCTTTGACTTCTGACCGTCCACAGGCACCAATTTATAGCCGTAGGGTGCAAAACCACCGTTCCATAAACCGTCACGTGCTTTTTGCTGCCTTCCTGCCATCGTCTGCTCCTGTATGTTGGAACGCTCTATCTCTGCAACAGATGCCAATACACTGATTATCAGTTTTCCTGATGCTCCTGCACTATCAATGCCATCTTCTACGCATAAAAGATTTACTCCGTAATCTTCCATGTATTGCAATGAATTAAGCGTATCAGCCGCATTACGTCCAAATCTCGACAATTTGAATACAAGCACATACTCAACATCATCCTTACTACTCTTGATGTCTTGTAACATCTTTTTGAACTCTGGACGACCTGTAATATTCTTACCGCTTCGTCCCTCGTCACTGTATTCACCGACTACCTGCATACCTCTGTGAGCCGCTTCTCGTCTCAATCGCTCTTTCTGAGCTTCCAGACTGTATCCATCGACCTGAACTTCTGTGGAAACACGTGTGTATATATAACAATTCATCTTTTTCCTTGCCATGTTCCTACCCGCTTTCTTGATTTTCAATCTTAATCGTGCTTCCATTATATATCATTGATATATTTCTTTCAACATTTATCTACATGATTGCCAAGTATATTAAAAAAGTGAGCTTAACACCCACTTTTTATAATACATCATATTTGACACCGTATGACCTCACCACGCACGTTTTATATAAAAACGCACAATCTTACGGAAAATACATTTCACACTCCTTCACGTGCTCATACAGTGCATAAAACGCTATATTTTACTTTTCCGACTTCTGATACTCTTTAATAAGCCTGTCAAGAGTTGGTCTTGAAATATTTAATTCCTCAGCCAGCTCTTTTTTTGTGTATTCTCTACGCAAATATCTATCATAATATTTGCCGAAGTCTTTCACCTGTACAGCCTTACGACCTTTGTATGCTCCTCTCTGCTTTGCAAGAGCGATACCCTCACGCTGTCTTTCCAGAATGTTCTCACGCTCAAACTCATTGATTGCAGCAATCATTGTGAGCATCAATTTTCCTGTGGCAGTCGATGTATCAAGATTCTCTTTCAATGATACAAGATGTATATTCTTCTCTTTGAATCTCTCAACCAGTTCCAGCAAATCCTTTGTACTACGTGCAAGCCTGCTGAAATCTTTGACATACACTGTATCACCTTCACGAGCAAACTCTAATAATCGTTGCAGCTCTGGTCTGTTCATATCTTTTCCAGATACTTTTTCAACAAACCACTTTTCAATATCATATTCTTTCAATGCTTCGACCTGTCTGGCTTCGTTCTGGTCAGCCGAACTGACACGTACATATGCAATTTTCATCTTAAAATCTCCTTTTGTGTAAAAATAGAGAGTATTTATATTACTATTTGTAAATAAATTCGATTATAACTCTATTTTTACACATATTATCCAATAATACAACCCATCCAAATAAATTTAAAATAGGGTACGCTCTATTTTTACACGTAATACAATAAAATAGGCACCTGAAAAATCAGATGCCAATTTCATATTCGTAGTTTTTCACACTTACCCTTTCCTACAAACTTCTATCATCTTTTTCATCCTGCTGCTGAACATCTCTAATACGTTCCATGATTGTATCAGCAGACAAGCCTTTAATATGCTTCGTATCATTATGAACTTGTGTAACACCTTCCTGAACACGTCTACGTCTTCTGTCTCTTTCAATCTTCTGCTGTAATCGCATTGCAAGAATCTCCTGTTTCTTATCTTCTTGCTTTCCAATAATTGCACCAGCCGGAACTTCGATGTTATCTCGTTCATCCACATTATCAACAGCTCTCGTATCAACATTTACAACCTTATTAGGCTCCCAATGAGGTACAGGACCATCAGGTACAACAATCTGTACCGAACCTGTTCTTCTACGTTGTTGAAGCTGTTGTTTCTTCTTTTCTTCTTCCTCATCATCTAATACACGATGTTTCGGAACCACTGGTACATCATCCTGTACCACACCAGCAACTACATGTTCATCCTCATTCCCTGTCACATGTTCATTATCGCTGTTGCGATTTCCATGCAACTTATGTTCCAGTTCTTTCTGCTGTTCCTTCTCTTTAAAGAACGACTGTACACCTTCGGCATCGTACATGGTACCCATCTTGTACGAACGACTTTTCAGATTCTGCGGAATCTTTTTACCGTCAGCAAATCCGCTTGTGTCCATCAATTCATATGTATAGTATCTGCCACGTTTCTTACTGTCGTGAACTTCAATGTTCACACCAAATCCCGGAAGATTCTTCAGCCATTCATCTTCGTTTTCACTTTCGTTCATGGCTGCCATGATTCTCATTTTCAAATCATCTTTCCATACATATTCACCTTTATTACGCTTTGCACGTTCCGTCTGTGTACTCTTGTCTTTTGCCTTTGCAGTACCCTCATCCAACTCAATACCATGCTCTCGTACAAGCTCATCTGTCCACTGCATCAGTGTCGGTTGATAATACTGTTGTCTATCGCACCCCTTGCTTGTTTCCATGTCTGTATCACTTACAATGATATGATTGTGCACCAGTCCAGACTTACCATCTGTCTGTGTGAACACAACACATTGACGACCTTTGTAATGTCGCTGTGCATACTCTTGTCCAATCATGTTCGCAGTCAAAATGTCTGCTGTGTCATCTGGATTCAGTTCATTGATACTGAAAGATTGCACGATTCTTATTACCTGTGTTTTATGATTGCTTCGTGCTTTGTTCCAATGCTTTTCCATCTGTGTTGCTACATCAACACCCGGCAACAAGTTCACACAGGAAATCATCTCGTTACGATTCTGATTTCCATTGTGTCCCTTATCTTTTCCATAAGCATATTCAAGAGCACCACGACCATTGCACGTTCTTGTTACTCTTGTGTATGCCATAGTTGTTCACCTACTCTCTCAGCAACTGCATCGAATCTGTCCAGATATTTTTCAACAGCGAACAGACTAAAATAATTCCAGTTCACACTTTTCTGTACTCTTGTTAAATACATAAGTCTTTCCTGAATTTCTTTCTTACGTACAGGTGTTGCTGTCTTATATTCAGCGTTCAATCTTTCGATTTGACGCTCAAGGTTGTTCCACTTTGCAACCTGATTTACATTGACACCAATCTTATTTAACTCATTCCTGATACCCTGTAATTCATTTGCAATGATTGCCATTGTACGCTGAATGTTCTCACCTTGGTCACCATCAATGTATCTTACTGTTCCCAGATATTTTTCCAAATGTCCATCAATCGCAAGTCTTACTACCTGCGAAAATGGTACACCAAATTCCTGTGCCATGTCCTTCATGACTTCATCAACCTTCTCATTGATTCGTGCAGAAATTTTTACAAGTTTTATAGCTTCGTCTTCTTCTGTATTATCATCAACACTCTGTACAGGTTCAGCAGGTTTTACAGTCTGCTTCGGCTCTGGTTTCGCAGTTGGTTGCACCTGTGGTTTAGGTTGTGTCACTGCCTGTGTTGTCTTCTGTACTGACTGTTGTGCCACACTTTTCTGCACTGGTTGTACAGGTGTTTTCTTAACAAGTATCGTCACTGGCTTCTGTTGTGTTACTGTTTTTTGTACTGACTTTGCATGTTGCTGTACTTGTTCAGTTGGCTGAAAATCTGGAGATGGTATCAACGATTGAACAGGCTTTTGTTTCTTAGTATTCCAAATATCCTCATTGTACGATGATTCTTCTTCTTTTTTCTTTTCCATATCTGCTTTCTTAGCTGCTTCCATCTGTTTTCGCTTATGTTCAGCCCATGCGTCCGTAGTGCCGTCTAAATTAAAATTTATACCCATGTATATCACTCACTCCTTTTTCGCATCATCTTCCACATCATTTCACCAAAGCCGGATTCGGCTTTGTCTCATGCTGTTCTGTATTTTTATTACGCAACTGTTCACAAATCGCATAGTGTTTGTCCCCCATACACTTTGTTCACGACACCCATAGGCTTTGTCCCCCACAGGCTTTGTCCAAATACCCATAGGCTTTGTCCCCCATTTACTTTGTTCTGGGTGTCGTTGCTAATTTCGTTACTTATGCAAGCATAGGGTTTGTCGGACAAGTCCGAAAACCCTACCGCTCGCTCTGCTCACTTGCTTGCAAGGGAAACTTCGTTTCCCCTTGACTCCTTCCTGCTTCGTTCGCTTCGCTCACTCTTATTGTTCATACCCATCACGATTAATTGCACCACTCTCATATGGGTCTTCTTCATCGAACTGACTCACTCCGTACATGCCATCATCTTCGTAACCATCATCTGGAAATTGTTCATCAATCTCCTTATTACGCTTCTCGATTTGCATGGCTTTTCTACGTTCAGCACGTTCTTTTTTCTTCTCACGTAACGCTGTGATTTCATCCTGTGATTCATGGATGATTCTATCCATGTTCATTACAATATGCTTTGCAATCACACGTGCTTCGTCTTTGCTGTACCCAGCAAATTTTTCAAGAACATCTTCGCTGTTCATCAATTCGTTATTGACAAGTTCAATAACTGGACGTGCTTCTTCACGTCTTAATTCTGCTTCTTTCGCAGCCATTTCTTTTCTCATTTTTTCAAGTTCTGCTCGAACATTTTTTAAATTACTCATATACTGTAACCTCTACTTTCTATCAAAAATTTGTAATAAAAAACGGTGAACAGAATCAAGAAACAATAAGTTTCCATCATCTGTTCACCGCTACGTCTCTCACGTATTTTTATTTCAGAATACGCTTCTGCCAGAAGCTGTGCGTCCGTAAACAATTCGGTTTTCTACACCGTACTGCGTAGATATTTTTTCATATCGGACATTCTCTCGTGAACTTTTTTATTTAATTGTTCAATGTAAATATAACAGATTTATTTATCAGATACAACCGTATAATTTCTGCCCAGTGCACCCATAAATAATTCCTTTGCAGAGCTTCCAGTAAAGTTTTCAATCTCATCCTGCACCTGTTTTGTCATCAAATCAAGATAACGATAAACACCGCCTTTTTCATCTGCAACAGCAAGTACAGAACCAAACATATCAGGATGGTCTTTCAAATACATCACATAACCTTTCAGCTTTGCAACGCTATCTCCTAACCAATCACCATGAGGGTCTACAATCGAACGAATAATTTTTCCATCGCCAGTCTTCTGAAAGAAAATAAAATCAGGATACATATTTTCCCATACATCATTTAACTTGTAAGGAATTGCAAGAGATGCATTAAGATTTCTTGACTGATTCCTATACCATGCTACATTTAATGTACGTGATAATTCTGTTTTTACCACTTTTTCTTCAAGGTCATTCAGCTTCAAATATGCCCAACCTTCATCGTCACTAATAATATGTTTTGGATATGCCTTATAATCTTTGTTCTGACGTGTAATACTTGCCTGAACATTTAAATTACGTTCAATATACGGTTTTGTATTACCATCAATTCTATCCCATTTTGCTTTATTTTCTTCTGATACAGCATATCTCTGCGGGGCATAAATACTCAACAATTCATCTGTCTTTTTCTCTGCCCACTCTTCCATTGCCTGAATAATTTCCATACAATATCCAACAGCAGCAATACGACTAATCGCATTTGCATCAGAATCAAATTCTTCATTTTTACGCTTGTTGATACAATACTTAATCAAATCAGATGCACCAGAAAACACACTTACTGTATGTTTATAATATGTTACCAATCTATCTGCATCATTCTCAACCAGTTCTTCCCTATCCTCAAATGCTTCTCCTGTAAGTGGGTCAACTCTTTTTACGCTCACGGTTGTACTTTTAATTTCACTCAACGAACGCTTAAATTCTGCCGGATGTTTATGAATTTCACCTTCGATATTGTTATAAAATTCTTCCTGAATTTTTGAATCCAAATCAGACTCCACATCAATATCAGACATAACTACGTCAATACAGTCCCATAAGTCTAAGAAATGGTTTGTTTTATCATGACGCACCTGTCTGGTGATAATTTCTTCAAAACTTGCTTTAATTGCATCACTGTCAACCTTCGGAATTCTTTCAAGAGCTTCCGTCAATTCTTTCTCAGTTTCAACAATATCATCAACGTTAACCGCAAATTCATCGTCTGTATTAACAGCAAATTCTGTTCCTGACAATGAATCTTCTGTCGATTCTCCATATGTATAACCGCCTGATTCGCATACTCTATCTGCACTAGCAGCAGTTACATTTTCATGCTTGACATCATCAGGTTGCTTCACTTCATTTTCACTCTGCTTTTGAGCTAATTTCTTTTCAATTTTCTTCTTGGTTTCTCCAAAAAATCCTACATCTGCCGGATTTTTAATAATCTTATTTGCATCAACCGCTACATTGTCTTCTTTCAAGCGTTCAACAACACTCTCAACAGTCACAGCATCATATTCTGGAAGATAACATGCTACTGTGTTCAATTCTTCTACATTTGTAACACGTCTTGCTAATGGTGTACGAACCATACGACCAATCAACTGAGCAATGTATGTTGGGTCAGTTCGTTTTCTTCTGGAATAAATAACCTCTGCACGAGGACAATCCCAACCAGTAGATACTGCATCCTTTGCAAAAAGCACTCTAATTTCTGTGCGTTCAGCAACTTCCTCTGGTTTTACATACGGAATCTTTCCAGCCGGAGTAACAATGTCATCATGTTCACCAAATACATTTGCAAAGCAATCTGAAATATCCAGCCAAGGTAATGTTTTATGAATCTGAGAACAGAGAGAAGTTAATGTATCAACACTCACTTTATCTTCAACTTGTACTACCATCAGTGGAATTACAGTAGGGATTTTATTTTCTTCACAATAATCCTTCCATAATTTTGATGCAGAAGCCAGTTTCACACATGCCTGCGTTAAATCCTGATGCTTTGTATCAGCTGCTTTCTTAGGTGTACGAAGCTCAATCATATCTTTAATAAGACCCGAATCTTTTACGGCAGATACAGGTACATCAACAGATGCCTTCATATCCCGGTTCTTACGACCAGCCATTGCATTATTAAATCGTTCAGGTGTAGCAGAAATTCCTACTACGCAAGGCATTGGCTTATTGATTCCATCCTGTCCATCAATAATAATGCTATAAATAGTTTTATTGGCATTATCACTTGTACCTTTATCATTTCCTGTACCAAGACCTCTGTGAGCTTCATCAATAAACAGGAACAAATGAATGTCATCATCTTCAATAGTCGCATTCAGTACATCATAAAACGAACGTCCACCTTCAGCTTCATTTGTCAGCTTCTTTCCCTTGCCAAGTAACTGCCTATTCAAAAAATAAATATGCCCCGGTGACAGTTTTGCATGATTTTTTGCAAAATCTGCACTGATTGCTTCCATCGACACAGCTCCATTCAATAAATCTGTTGCTGCATCAAATCTTTTCATTGTCTGTTCATTCAAGCTAGGACTATCTGACAACCACAAAATTGCTGCTCTATCATCGCCAGCATATGTATCATTTCCATAAAACAAGCCTTCTGCAACAGCAGCTGAGATAACAGTCTTACCTGCACCAGTTGGTGCAGTCAACGATACGGCAGATAAAGAACCATCTGCGTCGTAACTACGACGCATAGATTCCATCTTTTTTAAAAGCTCAGTTACTGCATCTTTCTGAAAATCAATTAAACCATACTTCATTAGTCCAGTCCTCCTTCGCCACAAATTTCAAATGTTCTGAGGAAAGTTTCGTACAATCTATGTACTTCAATTCCCGGAAGACGTTTGCACATATTAGAGTAACGTCTCTGGTCATCAGTTACTACAAACACAGTCTTAATAGTCGGTGTATTCTTTACCTTTTCACAGAATTTAGAAGCTTGTCCATAATCAAAAAGCACACCATAATAATCTGTTGTCAAATAACTCTTACCAATCTTACGAATAATCGGACCCTGACAGCCTGCCTGCATCCACAAAATCGGTGCAATAGCATTGAATGCATTATCCAAGCGAATAGGCCATGCTGCCTCGTATGTCAACTCGCAGAACACGGCATTCGCTTTGAATCCATCTGCCATCGGCATATCGGAACCAATATAGTTGCCTTTCAACGGCTTGCCATTAACGTCAACGCCTTCGATGGAGCACTTCGTTCTCGGCCATGTGACATAGCGAGCAATACCGAACTGTTCCCAATCATCATCACCCTGACGAAGATTCTGCTTTGTAAATTTCTGAGCTTCATCTGAAGACACTTCATTATTAGTTACACAGATAGCTCTGCGATGTCCGCCATCTTCAGCATTCAAAAGATTTACTGCATGGAGTGTTGTTCCTGAACCTGCAAAAAAGTCGATAATCAATGCATCTGGTTTGTTTCCAACTACAGTCCTCAGTGTATCTGCAACGGCATATAAAGATTTCGGATATGGAAATTTCCTATCCAAAAGCATGCCACTCAATAATTTTGAACCATGCCATCCAGCATTGTGTGATACCTTATTCCACACAGTTTTAGCGACTCTCAACTGACTATTAACTCGTTCCACTAAATTTGCTGAACCATCATCGTTCAATCCAGTGATTTCAACTTCTCCTGATTCAATTCGCTTTTCAGTGCCTTCATTAACCGTTAAAACAGAATATCCAATCGCCTTCTTACTAGATTTGCCTAATCTAAGAAGACCTTTAGCTAAACGTCTATTAGCCACCTCAACGCCAGTTCTCCAACGAGCTTCACGACCATCTGCTGTCATGGGCCAGATTACATCCAAGCCTTCTGGGACATTTACTGATTCTTTTGGTACACCAAGCGGAATAGGTTCACCAATTTTTTCAATATTTCCTTTGTCCGTATTTACAAAAATTGGGTAAAACAAGTTTTTCGAATTTTCTCTCAAATTCCCCTTACCTGTACGAACAAATTGGAACCACAACTGACTTTTCGTTGCTGATTGTCCTTCATTTAACATATCGTCTTCTGATTTTACAACTTCTGCACTTCCAAGAAATACGAAATAGATGTATTCGTCTGCTCTTGAAAACAGTCCATCTCGTGTAGAACCTTGACTACTAATGACACATGTAACCATCTGAATCTTTGCTTCTGGGAATACTTGCTCCAATAAAATTCCTAAACGAGCATATTCTTTTTCATCAATGGTTACTATTAACACACTGTCTTTTGGATTCAACAGCTGTTTTGCGAGCTTCAGTCTGCGTTCCATGAACGCAAGCCACTTACTATGACGATACTGGTCATCCTGACCAACATAATCATTGTTATACTTCCAGTCTTTCGCACCTGTATTGTAGGGTGGGTCAATATAAATGCAATCCACCTTACCTGCATATGCATACGTCAATGCTTCCAAAGCATGATAGTTCTCGGAATTGATAACCATATGATATGGGTCTTCTGGATTTCCTCGCCCAATACGGTCAATTTCCTTCAGACCAGGATAGATGACATCTCTGTAACTCACAAGGACACAGATGTCTTCCAATGGAACATCTTTTGCTTCTCCATCATGTTCAAGATATGCAATACCATTATCAATATATTTCACACACCAAGGAACAGAATTTTCTTCCGTTTCCTTTTGTCCACGAGGTGCAAGAATATTCACTGTATCACCTATTGCAGGTTGCTTTTTATAAAGCCTAACTGCTTCTGGTAAATTATGTTCAAAAACCAAACCATACGAATGGTCTTTTACATATTTCTGAATCTGACGTGCAAGCTCTGAATTTAACTTTGCAACCTCAGAAATTGTTTCATTAATATTTGCCATAATACGCATCCTTTCTTATATACTTCATATCTACACGATATATATTCTATATCCATAAAACCTACTGCTACTGCGGATTCCACTCCACATATCTATCCATACATTACCAATTATGTGTACTCATATATTCATCCGCAGCTAATCTGAAAAACGCTGACAGGCTCAAGCCATGTGCCTTTGCCTTTGTTGTCAGTCGTTCTTTTTCGTCCTTTGTCATAGATACAAGTGCTGTTGCTCTTGTATCGCCATCAATAGATTTCTTCGGTGTCTTCGACGCTGCTGTCACAGCTGCCTCATGTTCCTTTTCTGTATCGCTTTCAAAACTGTCTAAAAGACTCGTCATATTCTTTTTTCTAGGCATCTCAATCATCTCCTTACATTCTGTATGTTCGTCTAAAATAAATATCACATATCTATATTATAGATACAGGATATTTATTTTGCAATCAGTTTCTTGCTTTTCGCCTGTCGTTTTTCAACTGGCAGACCAGCAAGCTGACTGATTTTATCACACAGGGTATTTACAGCCTGTGTTGCAGGACAATACTTATTGATTTCATTGACAGAGCAAGAATAGTTCTCAGCCTGTACAATGGCTTCTGACTGCGGAATAGACATCACTAAATCAAGAGTCTCTTTCTGTCTGTATTTCTGCAACCATTCCATAAATGATACAGATGCAGTAAATCTGTTCACACCGTTCACAGCAATGATAATCGGACAATCCTCATTTTCTTTTACAAGTGCTACGGTACGTGTAAATGCTTCAATATTGCCGCCTGTCGGTCTTGTTGGGATTACAACCACATCAGCACCCTGAATGGTCTGAATGGTCTTATCATCCATCAATCGTCCCGGTGTATCAACGACTGCAACCTCTGGATTATCTACTTTCTTATCGTTATTTCTGTTCTTGTACTGTCCATCGAATGAATACAGTGATACAGGAACATTCTGTCTCATGTAATAGAAATACAGTTCATCGGATAATCGTGTCTTTCCAACGCCACCTTTTTCAGATACAAAAACAACTGTCTTCATGTTCAATCACTCCTTCTTTTATATATGTTATATCTATTTAATAGATATTCAGTATCTATTATGTATCTAAATACAGTATAATAGATTCAATACCAGATTTCAAGAGTGAGTTTCACATTTTTCATTGTCTGATTCTCAATTTTTTGTATCAAAATTTCCGATGGGAAATTTATGTCACATATTTTGGTCAATTTATGGTGCATAAATTGGACATTGGATAAAATTATAAAATGTAGAAAATTATATAAAAATACTTACTCTATAAATATTTGATAGCTATTATATATTTATAAAATAAATACATAATATATAAAATTGCAAAAATCGCAAAATTTTCGATGGGAAATTTATGGTGCAAATTCTGGTCATAAATTGGGCAATTTATGGTGCAAATTTTTCCCATCATGATTTTTATAGATGAAGATGCAGCTATGATACAGAAAAATGGAAAGGGATGTATGAAATAACATCTACATTGCACTATATGACATCCTGAATCAACAGCATAAAACATAATACGTCATAAATGGTGCTGTATGACCTCGTGGTTAAAGTTTTATGTAATAAACGCATAATTTTACGTTTTTGCGATAAAAGGTCACTGGTGAGGTCATACAGAGTGAAAAACAATATGTTTATTATTGTTCTGCTGATGTACAGGATATAACAGAGATAATAATTGGAATATTACAGGAAAATATGGGATTGTAGAAGACGGAACCAAAATGGGAGAAAAATCGAAGAAAGTATAAGAAGCGGTATAAGATAAGCTTATACCCGCTAATCAAGACCACATCGACATTACAGCATATTTTCAAAAATGGGTATAAGGAGACAAAAAACACCTTATACCGCTGTGATGTAGATACAGCCTGATTTTTAGCGAAAAATATAAGGAGTATAAGCAAATTTCCAACTCTTTATATAGAAATTTCATAAAAAATACACTTAAAAATACTAAAACGTAGTATTTATCGGCATTACAGATGATTTACACATAATATCAAAATGATACAAAGTAATACAGAAAGAAACAGATAAGAACATAATATCAAAATGATACAAAGAAAAACCTTGATAAATCAATGTTTTTAGCACTTTTCTATTTTTTCTCACGTAAGACTTTTTAATTTTTCCTTATACTCCTTATACTTTCAGCTCTGTTGTAGAACTGGTCTGTATTAGAACGGTATAAGCAAAAAATTGCTCCTTATACCGAAAAGTCATAAAATTGCTCTGTTGTAGAACTGATGCATACTTTACGGTATAAGCTTTCCTTATACCGTTCCTTATACCGTTCCTTATACCGTTCCTTATACCCAACGCTAAAGCAAAAAAAAACAATAGTACATTTTCTGTACTACCGTTTTATTTCTATACTCTAACAATTCCAGTATATGAAGATTTCTTCATTGGCTGACAAATTTTGTTTACATCATTTCCTTTGTAATTTGGATTGTAAAACTCTTCCAGTTTGTAATCAAAGATTAAAGGTTCTGGCTTGTCCATTTTACTACCGGGTTTATATGTCTTATCTTCATAAGACCAATCAGAATACTCAGGCAAAACATTCAATAAATCCTTCTTGAATACCTTCAATGACTTTGTATCTCTATCTGCAATATTTCTCTTGTACCATGCTTTATATAAATCATACAAGAATGTGAATGGAACCAAGTCCCACACCAACTGTGGCATGATTTCTTCCATGAACTGTCTCACAGGGTCATTAAATGACTTGTACTCATCCATCACATCTTTACACTCCTGTGGTACATCAAAATCATCATAATTCATATTCAGAACCCTGAACAATGCATATTCCAGAACTTCTCTACGATTAAGATAATCATCTTTGATATATCTACGTTCTTTTCCTGTAAATGACTTCGTAAATGGAATAAAGAGCTGTCTTCTATACCATGAATCACTCTTATCCTTGATACGTGGTAACTCGTTCAGACACTGCACCATAAATCCTTTGTATCTGAATGAAATCGCAGTTTTGAATTTACGATTGATTTTAACTACGTCACCTGTAATAACAGCCTTTAAATTCGCAGCCTTATCAATATATGTACCTACATCATTTTCATCAACAATGATTGCTGATGTACCAATCAATGATTCCAGCATGAAATCTTTACTGAACTCCGAAAGTGAAATAGAAGTATGACTACCTTCTCCAACCAAGTTTCGTAATAATACACATAAAGTACCTTTACCATTATTACCGACCTCTGAATACATGAAACATGCTCTATTCCATGATACAAACGGTCTTACAGTAGCTCCAATGACCTGCCAGATAAGCTCTGCCATATCTTTTTTATTATCCATAATATCTAAAATCCATGATTCCACATCCCAGTCTGTGCCATCTTCATCATTATGAATGATGATGTTTGTGGCATTTGGATTGTAGTTGACCCTTGATTTATCTAAAAACACAAGGTCAGGTGTGAATGGCATCAATTTCTTTGTTTCAAAATCAAAGATACCATTATTTACCGGAATCAAATTCTTTTTCTCACATCTTGACATTCTCGGTGCTTCTTCTCGCAAAATATCCATGATTTCACCAAGTTCTTTTTTTGTCAAAGATTTCTTGTAACGTCTTGCAATACGACGTATCTGTGTTTCTGATGTAACATAGATACCTTCATCTTTTCCATCATCAACATAAATACCAAGTAATAATTTTTCTTCATCTTTTTCAGATACACCAGTCTTAATCAGTGCAATTCTATGTAATTTAATCAAGATATATGCAATCTGGAACGGAACAAGTTCTGTCGGAACTTTCCACTTAGCACCTGGCTGTGCGATAGAATTATAAATCAGAATTTCATTTCTGCTATTTGCAATAATAGTACCTTTCAGTTCATTTGCTGTCACTGGCTTTGTGCTTTGCAAAACTGCATCTACTGATGCAATCGTAACGTTTTCAATAGTACCCTCATATGTATTTGCCATATATCGACACTTCCTTTCTCAATTTTTTTCATGATTTCATGAAATTTTGCAATGTTTTTCTTGAAGTTCGTGCCAATTTATGCTAATATATGAGCATAAACAAGAGATATAAGTTCGTGACACTGAATCATGGCACTGAACTTCTTGATAGCAACAGTGATTGCAGTCACAGTTGCTATTTTTTTATTCTGTTTTAAATATAACCTTTTTCTTCAACCCACTGTTCAAAAGCTGCTCTATCAATCATAACTTTCCCTTGCTTTCCAACAGTGATATAGGCTGTAAATTCCCCATCCTTTTTTATCTGTTTCATTCTATTTAAGCCAATTCCCATGTACTGACCCATCTCTTTCATGGACAAATATTTTCTTTCAGAATATGGTAAAGGATTATTTGCTGTTCTTGACATATCTTAAAGACCTCCTATTTTTTGCTGTATTTACAAGCATCTTACCTGTTTAGGCTAAGTTTAGCATATAAAATTTTGCATTGCAAGATATTCCTACACAAGGGAAACACGTTTTTCGTAAATCTGTTCATTTATCAGGCTTTTTAGCTCAAAAAAATTTTTTTCACACATACAAAAAAGAGAAGACAGAAACAATCTCCATCTTCTCTCATAATTTTTATACTGTATTACAATTTATATCATCCTGAAATGCTTAAATGCTTCCATAATCAGCTCACGCTTTTCATCAGGACATTGTGGCACCTTGTGCCCTTCCGCACCTGTATTATAGTTCTCACGTTTCTCAAAGCCACATGAATCTTTCACCTGTGCAATATACAGACTTGATACAGAAACATTATACTGTTTCTTTATCCACGCTTTTATCTCTGCATACGTTGCTGAACCCTTTGTATTACGCATATATTCGTTATCTTTAGGCTCATAATCAACATACTCATATTCAATATTCCTATCATCGACCATTTTCCTACCCAAAAGGACTACCGTCTCCACGTGTCCCCCCTGCGGAAACATATCGCAAGCCCGAACCTTTTTCACCTCATATTCCTTCTCCCCCAGTACCTTCACATCACGGGCGAGTGTCGCCGGGTCGCAGCTGACATAAACAATCTTTTCGGGGTTCATCGTAACAATGGTATCCAAAAGTTTCGCATCGCACCCCTTACGCGGCGGGTCGACGACAACGACGTCGGCGAGCGCACCATTTGTGTCTTCTTTTGACGGCGTGCGGCGCTTAGCGACCATATCTGTTACAACGTCTTCTGCTGCGCCACAGTAAAATGATGTATTGGAGATACCGTTCAATACTGCGTTTTTCTTGGCATTTTCGATGGCTTCCGGAACAATTTCAACGCCGGTTACCTGACCGTTTGGTACTGCTTTTGCGAGAAATAGAGAAATGGTTCCGATGCCGCAGTAGAGGTCCCAGACACGCTCATCCCCCTGCAAATCAGCGAAATCGAGTGCTGTCTGATACAGTTTTTCGGTTTGAACCGGATTGACCTGATAAAAGGACTGTGGCGAAATCTGGTAGCGGATGCCGCCGATTTTGTCCTCGATGGCAGGGCTGCCCCACAAAAGTTTTGTGGAAGAACCGAGAATTACATTCGTTTTCTTTGTGTTGAGGTTGAGGCAGATACTTGTCATTCCCTCAATCGTGCGAAGATTTGTAATGAGTTCTGCGGCGTGTGGCAACTCATTTCCATTTATAACAAGACACACCATAATCTGTCCGGTGTGATAGCCGCGGCGCACGTAAATATGGCGCACGAGTCCCTTGTGGCTTTCCTCACGGTAGGCAGAAATACCATACGCACGCAGAAAATCCATTACGTTTTCGACAACTTCATTGATTACCGGGTGCTGAATGGCACATGACGAAGCAGGGATTAAGCGGTGGCTCCGTCCGGCAAAAAAGCCGGTCTGCGGGATTCCATTTTCATCTTCACGAACCGGAAACTGCGCTTTGTTGCGGTAATGCCACGGAGATTCATTTTCGCCCGTCATTCCTAAAATCGGAAGCCATGTGACAGAAGATAAATCCACCCCGCCGAGTCTTTCCAGACAATCTTTTACTTTCTTTTCTTTGAAGGCAAGCTGGCCTTCGTAGGAAAAATGCTGCAGCGTACAGCCGCCACACAAAGATGCAGAAGGGCACGACGGCGTCATGCGCTCCTTTGACGGCTCCAAAATTTCAACCAAACGCGCAAAACCATAATTTTTATTTAATTTCATCAGGTGCACCAAAACCTTTTCGCCCGGAAGCGCACCCTTTACAAAAAGGGCATAGCCATCTACATGACCGATACCCTCTCCGTCTTTTCCTAAATCTTCAATCGTAATGACAATTTCATCATTTTTCTTAAACTGCAATTTCTTCTTTTCCAAGTCCATTACTCCTCTGAAGTTTTTCTCAAATTGCTCTCAAACATGCGGTTGAAACCAAGCCATCCCATGTTGTCGCCTGCCTGAGTAAATACTTCCGTCAAAGTCTGCAATTTCGCGTCGGCGTTATCCGCCATATGTAACGCCATTGCCTCCATAATCGCCGGTACTTTCGGCGAACCAAATTCCATCTTGCCGTGATGCGCAAGAATACAATGAACAAGTTCATTTTTCAATTTTGGCGGGAAATTAGGAATCTGTGCTGCCGCATTTTCCATACAGCGTGCACCAATGTAAATGTGCCCGAGAAGCTGGCCGTCATCCGTGTAGTCATTCATTGGAAAATCCGAAATTTCCTGAATTTTTCCCATATCGTGGAACAACGCCGCTGTGATGAGCAAATCTCTGTGAATCATTGGATAATGCTCCGCAAAATACTGGCACATGTCCGTGACGCTGAGCGTATGCTCCAAAAGTCCGCCCATGAATCCATGATGAACACTCTTCGCTGCCGAATGTTTCTTAAATGCGTCGACAAACTCTTTATTTTCCACAAAATACATTTCCAAAATTTTTCGCAGATATTTGTTCTGCACACTTGCCACATATTTTAAAATGCGGCTAAACATTTCTCCAACATCTTTGTTCGTGCAAGGCACATAATCCGCCGGGTCATATTCGCCCTCGTCGCTGATGCGGACGCGTGAAATGTTCATCTGCAAATTTCCCTGAAAACTCGTTACCATTCCTTCGCAGTGAATATAATCCATTGGCTCAAAATTGGCAATGCCATTGTTCAACTCCCAGATTTTTCCGTCTGCGGTTCCCGTTTTATCCTGTAAGGTCAGGGAATAATACGTTTTTCCTGCCTTTGTTTTCAAAATCTGTTTCTGTTTACACAAATACGTGCCAACAAACTTTTCGCCCTCGCGGTAATCCTTCAAATAATTCATTTTTTTATCTCCATTTCATATTAGTATCTTTTTTTCACAGCCGTAAATGGTCCGTAGATTTTTTTGCCGTTTACCTTTTTATAAGCACGCACCATAAAGCCGTATTTCATGCCGTGAACAAGCATGCCACGCTTGTAGCTGCGCCCTTTTTGCGTTTTCGCTCTGCTGTACTTTGTCTTAATACCTTTTACAAACACTTTCGTATAAACCTGATAACCGGAAACACTTTTTGTTTTCTTCCAGGTTACCAGAATTTTTCTTCCTCTTTTTTTCGCCTTAAGCCCTTTAATTTTCCCCGGCACCAATTTTACCGATGCCGTTTTTGCCCCTGTCTGCACCTGTGTCGTACCATCCGCACGTGTACGGAACACGCAGACCTGATAAATGTAAGTTTTTCCTGCTTTCACCGACTTGTCCACATACGTTTTATTTCCCGGCGTACCATCCGAAATCCGCGCAATTTCTGCAAAATCACTTTTCTCGCTTTTTCTAAAAATGACGGCACCCTGTGCCTCTCCGCTCTGCGTCCATGTAATTGTAACCTGTTTTAACGAAGACGCTTTTTTCGTCGCCATGATGATCGCCGCACCAAGCGGAGTTTCTGCCGGTGTTTCAATTGTCACGCCGACCCCAGAAGCCACCGTTGGCTCGTCGGCAGACACGTTTACATTTGGTCCTATCATCATTCCAAAAATTCCTGCCACTAAAAAAGGCACTCCCACGGATTGCATCCATTTTTTCAAAAATGTTCCCTCCTTAACTTCAGCTCTTTTGACTTTGAGAACTTATAACTTATGTTATCCGGATTGCTAACTTTTCGACCCTGATACCATAATAATAGAAAAGGAGGGAACAAGCAAGGTGTTTTTCACCAAGTTCAGTTAATCAAACAATGAAATTCCAAAGCGGATTCGTCTGAAAAACTTATAAAACAGGACAGCAATCAGCGACAGTACCATGTATAAACAACTAAGTACACCACAAGCGCCTCCGATAAAAATAACTACATTCAAAAAAATTGTTCCCAACATAATCATTTTCCTCCATATTTAATTTTCGACATAACAAGTCCGTCCTTTTGCAAAAAATCAAAGACATGAAATGAAAAAATAGCAGATTTACAGCAAAAGAACAAACCATCTTTATTCAATTATCCAATATGGAAGGTGCGTTTTTTTCCGTCCGTCCGAAAGAGCCATCGTAAAATGCGCAGGCGGCTGCCTGTGTCGTGCCCTTTCGCATAGAGATGTAATAAGAGTGCTGTTAATACAGCGAGAAATATAAGAGAACCAAAACCGGCTAAAACAAGCGGTGTTCTTGATAAATATCCGGTATTTCTTGCGGTACTGCGAAGCAGACAGACAATTGGCATCTGCTCTGAAAACCGCTCGCCGCGGATGGCATATTTAATCCCGGAGCCATCAATCCGCGCACCCAAAGAAATCGTATTCGAAAAGCCCTGCGAAATGACTGTGCGGTCAGGCACATGGTCAAAAAGGACGCCGCATACGAGAATGACAAATATGAAACTTGCAATCATTTTTCTTCGTGTTTGTGTATTCATGGCTCTATTGTAAAACAACTGGTGGAATTATTCAAGATGGAGTTTGGTGGTTTATTTGGGTTCCGTGATTTAGGAGAAAAGCTTTGCGTCTCGTGGGCACTCTCGTTAATTGAGTGCGTAGCAGTATGGGCACTGAAACTACCAGTGCCACATACCGACGCACTCAAAACCCACTCGTCACAAAGTTTTTCTCCTAAATTACTGCAATCCAAATAAAATCCGCGGCAAACGCTTAACCCAAGCCACTGCCCCTCTTCCCATAAGCAACCGTTTTCCTCGAAAAATACAAAAAGAGTTGCCTAGCCCCCATAAAGCCACGTCGTCTCGCCCAAACACACACCGCAAACCAATCCCCAAAACAACCTCCCCTTCATCCATCAGAACCGTTGCCAAGTTTTTTGGTGTCTGTAAATCAACAGAAAACTTTGTGTTGAGTGGGTACAAACACATGGGTATCTGGCATGTGTCTTTAACATGCCGATACCCTTATGCGTTTGTCTAGCGAAAGCGCCCACGAAACACAAAGCTTTCTGCTGAATTACGCCCCCAAAAAACGCAACGCTCCCTTTACAAACAGAAACCAAATATTGTACAATAGCAATGCAGGAAAGCAAACCACACAGCCCCTGCGTCACTACACGAAGGGAGTTTCCATTGTGAACAAAAAAGTATTACAAACACTTGAATATTATAAAATCATTGACATGCTTCTTGAGGAGGCAGACACACCGCTTGCGAAGGAAAGCATACGGCACCTCTTACCTTCGTCAAGGAGGGAAGAAATCATTAGCTGGCAGACTGAAACTTCGCACGCGCTCATGCGTCTTTTAAAACAGGGACGGCTGCCATTTCACGGGCTAACGGATATTCGTCCAAGTCTGGTGCCGCTGGAAAAAGGCGGCGTGCTCGGCATGGGTGAACTTCTTGACATCGCCCGGTGTTTGGAGATTGCCAAAGATGCCATCGCTTATGATGCCAAATTTGAAGATTTGAAAGATGCACTTTCGGGACGCTTTGGTGCACTTATGGATTTGCCGGATTTGCGTCTGGAAATCAACCGCTGCATTTTGAGTCCGGAAGAAATGGCAGATGATGCGAGTTCCGAATTGAAACGAATTCGCCGTGCCATGAAAACCACGAACGATAAAGTACGCGAGCAATTGACGGCAACTATGAATCTATCCGGCTCCATGCTGCGTGACAACATCGTCACCATGCGAAACGGCAGGTATTGTCTGCCTGTTAAGCAGGAATATAAATCCACTTTTCCGGGTATGATTCATGACCAAAGTTCAACCGGCTCGACCTTTTTCATTGAGCCGATGGCAATTGTGCAGTTAAACAATGAGCTTGCGGAACTGGGTATGAAAGAGCAGGAAGAAATTGAAAAAATACTGGCGTCGTTAAGCGCTCTTGCAGCGCCTTACGCCGAAGATTTACAGCGAAATGTGTTGCTGCTTGCGGAACTTGACTTTATCTTTGCAAAGGCAAAACTTTCTAAAAAAATGCAGGGAAGCGAACCACTTTTTGACCAGGATTACATCCATATTAAAAAGGGACGTCACCCGCTGATTCCAAAAGATAAAGTCGTACCGATTGATGTCACACTCGGAAAAACTTATGATTTACTGATTATCACCGGACCAAATACCGGTGGTAAAACAGTATCGTTAAAAACGGTTGGATTATTTACTCTAATGGGACAGGCCGGTCTGCATATTCCGGCATATGACCACTCGCACCTGCGCGTATACGAAGAAGTTTACGCCGATATCGGCGATGAGCAGAGTATTGAGCAGAGTCTGAGTACATTCTCCTCCCACATGGTAAACACCGTTTATATTTTGAAACGTGCGAACAAAAAGACACTGGCACTCTTTGATGAGCTTGGCGCCGGAACCGACCCAACGGAAGGTGCCGCACTCGCGATTGCGATTTTAGATAATCTGCATAACCGAAATGTAACCGCTATGGCTACGACGCACTACAGCGAATTAAAAATTTATGCCCTGTCCACCGATGGTGTTGAAAACGCCTCATGTGAATTTGACGTAGAATCTTTGCAGCCGACTTACCGGCTGTTAGTCGGCGTTCCGGGAAAAAGTAATGCGTTCGCAATATCCGGGAAATTAGGACTTCCAAAAGAAATTATTGATGAAGCCGGCAAACTTGTCGACTCCGACAGCCGCAGTTTTGAAGATGTTGTCACAGGACTTGAGGATGCCAGAACCGCCGCTGAAAAAGAGCGCGAGAAAGCGAAAAAAATCCGAGAAGAGGCAGAGCATTTCCGTGATAAAATGAAGGCGAAAAACGAGCGGATTGATGCCGCCAAGGATAAAATTTTACGCCGCGCAAACGAAGAGGCCCACGAGATTATCCAGAAGGCAAAGGATACCGCCGACGAATCCATCCGCAAGTACAACAAGTGGATGAAAGGTTCCGGCATGACAAAAGAAATGGAAAAAGAGCGTGCAAACCTGCGCAAAGCGCTCAACGAAACTGAGAGCGAACTGACGATAGAGGGAACCAAAAAGGCACCAAAGAAAGCACCGGACAAATTGCAGATTGGTGACATTGTTATGGTTCATTCGATGGGTATTAAAGGAACCGTGAGCACGCTTCCAAACAGCAAAGGAAAATGTTTTGTCCAAATGGGCATTTTGCGCTCGGAAGTTTCCGTAAGCGACCTAGAACTTTTGGAGCAGGAAACCAAAGCTGCCAAAAAAGAAGCATCCATTACCCATGCAAGAAACATGAAAATGGCAAAGGCAATGACTATTTCACCGGAAATCAATTTAATCGGAAAAACGGTGGACGAAGCCCTTTTTCTGCTTGACAAATATTTAGATGACGCCTACCTTGCCAAACTCCATCAGGTAACCATCATCCACGGAGTCGGCACCGGTGCCCTGCGAAACGCTGTCCAAAACCACTGCAAAAAAAGCAAGTACGTCAAAAGTTACCGCATGGGAGAATACGGGGAAGGCGGATATGGTGTAACTGTAGTTGAATTTAAGTGATAAAAGACACATAAATCCAAACAGAAGAAAGAGGAATCATTTATGGAAAAAAGAAAAATTCTAATCGTCGATGACGATGCCAATATTGCAGAGTTAATCGCATTGTATTTAACAAAAGAATGTTTTCAATGTGAAATTGCAGAAGATGGCGAAACCGCTTTGGAAAAGCACCAAAGTTTTCAGCCGGACTTAATTTTACTCGACATCATGCTGCCCGGTATTGACGGCTATGACGTTCTGCGTGAGATTCGCAAGCAGTATACGACACCCGTTATTATGCTGTCTGCTAAGGGAGAAACTTTCGATAAAGTGTTGGGACTTGAACTTGGCGCGGATGACTACATCATCAAACCATTTGAGCCAAAAGAAGTTGTGGCACGCGTAAAAGCCGTTTTACGCCGGTTCGACAACCAGCAGGCAAGAGTGGCTTCCGCTGCCAAAGACGAGCCAAAAGATGTCGTAACTTACGATGGTCTTGTTATCAGCCTTGCAAACTATTCTGTAACCGACCATGAAAAACCAATCGAAATGCCGCCAAAAGAGCTGGAGCTGTTGTACTTCCTTGCTTCTCATCCGAATCAGGTATTTACAAGAGAGCAGCTTTTAGACCAAATCTGGGGGTATGAATACATTGGCGAAACCCGAACCGTGGATGTTCATATCAAACGAATCCGCGAGAAATTAACTGAAAACCCGGTATGGTCCCTTACGACTGTATGGGGCATTGGCTACAAATTTGAAGTAAACGCATAGGAGACTTCGTATGAAAAAATACTTAAAGACGACCCTCGGTCGAAAGTTATTAGCATTTTATCTCGTCCTGTTTGCCATCACTTTTTACCTGATAACAACCGTTGGACGCGACTATATTTCGGAGCGTGTTGAGTCCGAAAGCATTAGTAATCTCCGCAGTGTCGGAATCACGCTGCTTGGCTCGCACATCAATGAACAGCGCTATACAAAAACGACCATTTTATCGTTACGGGACCAGTTGAAAATGGCGTCCGAAGCCGCTGAAGCAGAAATCTTAATTGTGTGCAGCGATGGCGATGTAATTCTCAACACAGACACGGAAAAAACGTATAATATCTATCAGGGAAGTTCCTCTTTCCTTCATGAAGACGTGATTAAAGACACGACACTCAGCGGTCTCTTGTCCGAGAATTCAACCTGTGTCATTCTGCCAATGGAACAGAGTGCCTACTTAAACGGCTACCTTGTTCTCGCACAGCCGAACCAGTTTATCAACAATCGTGCCATATATTACACCAATATATTAACAACCTTTTTCTATCTGATTATGGCAATTGTCGGTTTTGTGTTCCTGCTCATTTACGTTTTCAATGTACGCCCTTTGCACAAACTGCGTAAAGGTGCCAGCCAATTCTCGATTAACCACGAAAATCCGCCGATTCTCATTAAATCTCAAGACGAATACGGCGAATTGGCAAAAACACTGAATGTTATCGGAGCAGAACTCAGTAAATTTGATGAGTACCAGCGAAAATTTATTTCCAACATTTCGCACGATTTCCGCTCCCCTTTAACAAGTATTCAGGGTTATGTTCAGGCGATGAAAGATGGCGTGATTCCGGCGGATAATCAGGAAAAATATTTAGATATTATTTTGTATGAAACCGAGCGGCTGACAAAATTAACATCAAATTTAATTGATATGAACAACTACGACCGCGACAATATTATGCTTGAGCAGGAATCATTCGACATTCACAAAGCAGTCAAAATGACCTGCGAAAGTCTGGAAGGAACAGCTTCCAATAAGCAAATCACCTTCACTTACAATCTCTGTGAGCCGGAAGAACTTCTCGTTTATGCCGATAAGCAAAAGATTTTACAGGTTCTTAGAAATCTCTGTGATAACGCAATTAAGTTCAGCCACGAAGAATCGGAAATCTGCCTGCATACCTTTACTAAAGGGGAAAAAGTTTTTATTTCGATAAAGGATTCCGGCATCGGGATTCCGCGTGAGGACCTAAATCTGATTTGGGACCGTTTTTACAAAACCGATTTATCCCGTGGCAAAGACAAATTAGGCTCCGGACTGGGGCTTGCCATCTGCCGGGAAATCATAAACGCCCACAAGCAGACAATTGACGTTGTCAGCACTGTAGGCGTTGGTTCTGAATTTGTATTTACTTTACCAAAAGCATAAAGAAAGGGGATTATTCCTCGGATGGGGAGTCAGTCGGCTCAGTATCCGGCTGCACCTCATCACTGTTTACATGAAGCTCCGTTATTACAACAGAGTCATTTTTTATCTGGCACACAAGTTTGCGGCTGCCATCTCCCATTGTAAAGGATTTTGTACTGCTCTTAATCTTACCGGTATCATACGATACTACCGCATCTACCCATTCACCGGTGAAAATCTTTGACGAATCCAATGCCTGAAACTCTTTTGCACTGGAAACCGTCACACCAAGTCCTTTAATACTTAATGGGAAGCGGATATAGGAAGAAAGTTTTTTCAAACTTCCGTCTGCCACCGCATACTGAATATCCTGCGCTGCCTGACGATATGCCTCTACGCTTTCATTGTTGTTTGTGTTGTCAGCATTGTCGGTTGGCTCTGCGTCATCATTATCTGTATTCTTGTCGCTATTATTTTCCGAATCTGAGCTACTATTATCTCCCTTGTCATCATGGGCAGCATCCAGGGAAATACGGATTACACTAATGAGTCCGCTGAGCATATTTTCCGTATTTTCACCGGACCAGTCTTTAATCAAAAGGGATATGGCAACCTTGCGTTTCATAAAGTAGAATAAGGATTCGTCTTTCTTATTCTGATACCACGTTATGGTTAATCCATTCACTTCAATGTCCTGCATTTTTTCAAAGCCATCGAGTACACCGGATGGACAGCCATCAACTCCGGCATATCCGACAATCCGCTGATTTTCCAACTCCGAAAGTTCATCATAATGGAAACTAAATGATTCAAAATCATCCACTACCTTGTAAATCACTTTTCTTGCCGGATCCTCAACAGTCACGCGGAATCCGTACATATCATAAATCTTGCGGAGCACACGTCTGCGCTCCTTATCATCGGACTCGCTTTCCTTACCACTCCAGCCCACCGCATTGCTTGCGATGTGCTTTTCATCCTTTTTCACCTTAGCATCGGTATCTTTGTCCGGTTTGTTTTCCTCTTTGGTTCCCGAAACAATTTTCTTTGCTTTATCCGTACTGCACGCCGTACTCATCTTCACAGCAAATGTGCAGGATTCCTTCTGCCATGTCATAGCATCACATTTTTCATCACCATACATGGTTACTTCCGAATCATCCACCGTCTCCTTCTTCAGTTCATTTTTCTCCGTAAACTGATTAATTACATCCGGTGCATTTTCTTCCTCTTTGTACTCAAAGAGAATCTTGTCTTTTTTCTTTTTATTCCGATACGTTATTTTTACGTGCTTTGCTTTTTTCTTGACTTCAACCTTTTTTACACGATATGATTTGGAAACATTACCAAGCTTATACGTGCGGCAGTCCGTCTCTTTAGCAATTGCCTCAATGGAATCTAATTCCTGCCACTCTTCTTCATCACTGCTTGCTACAATTTCACCCTGCTTTGGCAGTTTCTTTAATTTTCCTCCAAAAAATCCTTTTGATACAACAGCTGTAATGGCAACAACAAGTACCGCAACGGCAGCCGCCATTCCTTTTTGACGAGCGGAGAAACGTGGTCTTTTCTTAAATTCGTCCATCGAAATCACTTTTTCTTCCGACTCTTCACAGGCTTTTTTCACATTGGCAAGTATTCGCTTTTTATCGCTGTCACTAAGGGAAATTTTTTCCATTGCTTCTTTATATTCCTGCTGCATGACCATCATCTCCTTTCATCTGCTGAGGAAGCATCCTCGCTAGTTTCTCCCGCCCGCGTTTCAAAAGAGACCGTATCGTAGTCTCTTTCTTCTCTAATATCTCTGCAATTTCCTTAACGGAGTACTCTTCGTAATAATACAAATGGATGGCACTCCGGTACTTTTCAGGCAATTGTGATATGATTTGCAAAATATCGCTTTCTTCTTTTTGCTCCTGCTTCTCATCTGCCACATCGTACCCTTCCGGTATTGCCACCTCCCTCTGTCTGGACGCCGATTTTAACTTGTCCTTGCACAAATTCGACGCTACCTTTAAAAGCCACGCTTTTTCATGACTCTCATCTTCAAATACTCCTGCTGACTGCATAAGGCGAATCAGCACCTCCTGAACAATATCTTCCGCATCCTCCCTGCTTTTCATGTAGGAATAGGCTAACCGCAATATATCATTGCCAAATAAGTCCAGGGCTTTTTCCACCGCGTCCGATGGATTGGCTGCCACATCTATCATTGTTTTTCCCCTTTCTACCTACATAACGATTCAACATTTGAAAAAGTTGCAAAAAAAGAGAACTTTTTCAAAAAGTTCCCTTTGCAGTTTCCTATACCGTGCCATCTTGCCAATGAGAATGATGAAGATGCCCCATCGGATTGAGTTCCGGAAAGCCCTGCTGCCTGAGTGCTTCGTACAAAACAATTGCAACAGAATTACCCAGATTGAGCGAGCGAATCTCGCCATACATCGGAATCCGAATCGTTGTTTCCTCATTCTCCACCAGAATCTCCTCCGGGATTCCGGCACTTTCTTTGCCAAACATAATATAGCAGTCTTCTTCAAATGAAACATCGCTGTAAATATGCTTTGCTTTTGTCGTTGCCATGTAAATTTTGGCGCCCGGATTTTTCTCTAAAAAATCCGGATAACTGTCATAAATTGTGTAATCCAATTTATCCCAGTAATCAAGTCCTGCTCTTTTGACCTGCTTTTCATTAATCTGAAAGCCCATCGGCTCAATCAGATGAAGTTTAGCACCGGCTGCCACGCAGGTTCTTCCTATATTCCCGGTATTCGCAGGGATTTCCGGTTCCAATAATACAATGTTTAACATATTAATCTTCCTGTCTGAGTGCAAGGAACAAATCGATGCTTCCACTGCCGTCTGCAAATACCATCGGCACACACAAAGTCTTAGCAAAGTTATTCGTAAAACTCACTTCACCATGCGATAATGTCGGCGGTGTAATATCAATTCCAACACCGTTTGATGAGAATACGGTTGCCGCATTTCCCATAATCATGTTTCCTAACTCACTAATTGCACTGGACGCGAAATCATCAATCGTCTTTACTTCCATCATACACATCTTAGAAGCAATCGCACATGCATTTTCTTCTGTCATTCCAATCAGTACCTGTCCACGCATTTCCCCGGTTACGCCGATAATAATGACCCAGTTATCATGGTCAAATTTTGCTTCCTTCAGTATCGGCTTTTGTATTGCAACATCGACAAAGCACATGTCCTGCAATATCTTTTTCGCCGCCATCAAAAAAGGATTGATATGTTCCGCATTTAAAGTAGCCATATTCTCTCTCCTCTGCACAATCTTATCTCAATAATAGCATAATTACGAAATAGTGTCTATAAAATTCTGAATTTTAACCAGTGCCTTCTTTAAGTCTTCAATGGAATATGCATAGGAAATTCGCAAAAAACCTTCCCCGCATGTGCCAAATGCAGACCCCGGCACTACCGCAACGTGTTCTTTTTCGAGAAGTGTTTTAGCAAACTCCTCGCTCGTCATACCAAAACGGCTGATGTTTGGGAATACATAAAATGCCCCCATCGGCTCAAAACACGGCATGCCCATTTCACGCAGTTCTTTCACTAAAAAACGGCGTCTTTCATCGTAACTCTCACGCATTTTCGCCACATCTTCATCGCCATTTCGCAATGCTTCAATCGCTGCATACTGACTCGTTGTCGGTGCACTCATAATAAGATATTGATGTACCTTTATCATCTGTTTTATAATTTCTTTTGGTCCGACCGCATAGCCAAGACGCCACCCGGTCATCGCATAGGATTTCGAAAATCCGTTAATTACAACACTTCTTTCCTTCATCCCAGGAATTGCCGCAATCGACACATGGTCGCCCTGATAGCTTAATTCCGAATAAATTTCATCGGACAGGACAAACAAATCGTGTTCCTTAATTACATCCGCAACAATCTGTAATTCCTCGTGCGACATAATCGCACCGGTCGGGTTGTTTGGAAATGGCAGAACAACCATCTTTGTTTTATCCGTTATCGCTGACAACAATTTTTGTTTTGTCAGTTTAAATTCATCCTTTTCTTCTAATGCAAGTCTTACCGGCACGCCCCCTGCCATCGTAATACATGGCACATAAGACACAAAACAAGGCTCCGGAACGATAACCTCGTCTCCCGGATCAAGCATCGTGCGGAAAGCAATATCAATTGCCTCACTGCCGCCAACCGTAATAATCACCTCATCCGAATCATATGAAAGTGCAAAACGGCGTTTCAAATAAGTGCATACTTCTTTGCGCAGAGGCAAAAGCCCTGCATTGGATGTATAAAACGTGCGCCCCTTTTCCAGCGAGTAAATACCCTCCTCGCGAATGTGCCACGGTGTATCAAAATCCGGCTCTCCTACGCCAAGCGATATGACATTATCCATCGTGCTTGCCACATCAAAAAACCGGCGGATTCCGGATGGTTCCATCTCCGTTACCATTTTAGACAATGGGTTTCTCATGGAGTAATCAACTGCCTTTCATCACCTCGTTCCTCTGCTACGAGAGAAAGTCCGTGTTCTTTATATTTTTTCAAAACAAAATGTGTTGCCGTACTCATAACCGATTCCATCGGTGCCAGCTTCGTCGCGACAAACCACGCAACCTCTTTCATTGTTTTTCCAACGATAATAACGGTCAAATCAAATCCGCTTCCACTCATCAGATACAGGCTTTCTACCTCATCAAACTGGTAAATGCGCTCCGCGACCTTATCAAATCCGCGGCCACGCTCCGGTGCAACCGTAACTTCAATCAACGCTGTCACATGCTCACAGCCGGTCTTGTCCCAGTTAATCAAAGTCGGATAGCCGCAGATAATTCCCTGCTCTTCCATCGCATTCATTTCTTTTTCAATTTCTTCCGGAGATGCCGCTAACATAGCTGCTAAATCTTCCGTCGAAAGTTTTCCGTTTTTCGCAATGTTTCGTAAGATTTTTTCCTGCATTTCTTCCTGCATCATATCCTCCAATTCTGCGGTCAATCAAACGCGCGGTATAATTCATCCGCCTTAGGCGGCTCTAAAAAACGTTTTTCACCATCATTGAAAATAACACGGTCATTTCCCTCTACTGCCTTGCCAATGACCGCCGCATGAATACCTTCTTTCGCAAGAGCATCCACAAGCTGGCTTCCGTGGTCGGTGCCAATAAGCATCGAGCCGCTGGAAATCAACTGATACGGATTCAAATTAAAAAATTCACAGATTTCAATTGTCTCCTGACGAATCGGTATTTTCTTCAAATCGACACACAGGCCCACACCGGATGCTTCTGCCATCTCCCAAAGGGCACCAAAAATTCCGCCCTCCGTCACATCGTGCATGGCTGAAACACCAACCTGCATCGCAACACGACTGTCCTTTACGACGCTTAAAAGCGAAGCAAATTTTTTGGATTCATCCACAATCGAAACCGGCAGACGTTTTTTCAATTCCTTCTCAAATTCTGTCGCAATAATGGAAGTTCCCTCTAATCCAATCCATTTGGTGACAACTAAATCCTGTCCCGGTTTTAATCCTTTGGTCGTAACCAGTTTATCCTTTGCAATTCGACCAATGCCGGTAACCGACACAAGTGTCTGGTTTACAACTGCCGACACCTCGGTGTGTCCACCTAAAATTTCCACATCATATTCTGCGGTTAATTGACTCACATCGTCCATAATCTGCTTTAATTCGCCTTCTTCACTATTTGGTGGCATAATAATTGTAAGTAAAATACCTACCAATTCCGCACCGGAACTTGCAATGTCATTTGCCGTAATATGAAATGCAATTGTGCCAATCTCTTTTGCTGACGCCGTAATCGGATCCGTCGACAATACAAGCGCATTCTCCGTTGGTGCCAATACCGCACAGTCCTCACCGACACCGGCATGAACTAAAACTTCCGGTCTTTTCACCGTCAATTTTTTGAATACTGAACGCTTTAATACGTTTTCTGGTACTTTTCCTATTTCCATTGTTCTCTCCTATCCCCACAAGAAAAGCCCTACTGTGCCTCCGTGGTCGGTTCTGCGGCTGCCGGCACCGCTGTTTCCTGCGGTTTTACCGTTGCCTTTGGTTTCGCTGTCCTCTTTGGTTTTGCCGTTGCCTTCGGCTCTTTCGTTGCTTTCTTTGTTGTCTGTGGTTTGCCCGATGCCGCAGGTGTACCCTCTGCTGCCCCTTTGGTTACATAGCGCGGCACCGCCTGATAGGTACTGGAATTTATCTGTGTCTTTTTCGTTTTACCATTTTCCTTGACAATCTTCCAAAGCACCGCCTTGTACCCAACATGCGCCTCCTGTGTCACTTTCGTATAGGAAGCAGGTTTCGTCTTATCATATGTGATTTTATCAGCCCCCGGCTGCATCGTCTGGGTCGTCTCGGACTCAAATGTTACCTCTCTGTCATCACTTCGGGTTTCTTCCCCGTAAATATTAAAATAAATGGTTCCCGAATACACACCGCCTTCAATATAAATCGGCACCTCCGTGTCGTTACGGAATTTAAAATCTTTGTAGTCACCGGCAATCGCCGCATCCATCGATGGTTTTACATAGCTGACTACCATCGAATGAGGGCTTCTCTCAACGACTTCCAATTCAGCCTTTAACACCGCGTTATAAAGTGTTGTTGACACCTGACATACACCGCCGCCAATGGAATCTACCACTTCACCATTACTGTAGGATGGTGCCGCATAATATCCATTTTCCTCGGTCAATGGAGAAATCGTATCATGCACGGAAAATGTTTCTCCCGGGTAAATAACATGGTCGTTAATCAATCTTGCCGCATTGGAAAGATTTTTCGAACGGCTTACATTTCCGGCATTAAAATTCGTCTGAAAAGAACCGATTTTGTCTTTACAGCGTGACGCCAAATCTTTCGTCACCGTCGGTTCCTGAATCGTAACATCTGCTTTGACACGTATGGCATCGCCGCTTTTTGCCTGTTCCACTGCCTTCTTAATCTGGGCCGCCGTACTGTCAACATCGATGGTAGAACCCTCTTTTGCATCGGTGTAAACAAACGTACCGTTTTCCCGTTTTACTTTGGCATTTTTTGCTTTCGCACATTTCTTTTTGCACTTCTTATTAACAAAGGTGCGGATTTTTTTCTCTTTTGCATCATATTTCAGTTTATATACAAGTGGAGTTGTAGCAATCTCCCGGATTTTTGCATAATTGGTAAACGGATTCCCGTCCTTGCCAACCTGCATTGCTTTCGCAATCACATCACCAACTTCACAGTTGTAGCCTAACTGTTCAAGCGTTGCCGAGACCGTCTTTCCATTCACATCCACCTCCACGGTGCGCTGCAAATATTCATCCCGGTACTGCGCAACAGCCGTTCTTGCCTCATCTTCCGACATACCGCCCACATTCACGGTTTCCACGAATACACCATTGCAAATGAGACCTCGCGCCGGCTTTACCGTCTGATAAGCCGCATAAATATACGCCGCAATCAATAGCAGCATCAAAAAAATAACTAAAAAGGCAGGACCTTTTCTTGCTTTATTCATGTTGTCTCTCCTCACCTAAAATTTTAACAATACTTGCGATTTTTTTTTACTTGTATTACACTGTAATCATCACATGCCGGCTAATAATCCAATTAACATGGCAAATATGATGATACCGCAGATAATACCTGCAACAAGACGCTGTTTTTTACGATTTAACATATATATCCCCCTTTCTGAAAGGAACTAATGATTATGAATTTTATACCTGTTTTCTTAATATGTTTTGTCATTTTTGTGCTTTGGATGTTCTATGAACAGCGCAAAAGCCAAAACAAAGATAAAGAAGCTTCGGACGCATTCTGGGAACGGGAGCGCATGGCTAACCAGACAAGAAAAAAAGATATTTCCCATCTTCCCATTCTCCATGTGGAAGAATCGGAACTTCCTGTGTTTACCACAGAAAATGAGTCCGTACTATATTATATCGACCATATTCGGAAAATAATCAAGAGTCCTATGCTCGATTTATCCGAATATTCGAATACAGATTTAAAATTAGCATATGGCGTAGGAAATTTCAAGGTTTTATGCGAATATGATGAAAATTTTAATCATTTTCTCCTCGCATTGACCAATCTGGCACGTGCCTGCACCGAAGCCGGTCTTTATTCGGAGGCGGAGCAGACGTTTTTGCTTGCCTTCCACTACGGCTCACAAAAAATGACCGATTACACTAGTCTTGCCGACATATATCTGCATTTGGAAGAACCGGAAAAAATCAGTGCACTCATCCGCAATGTCGAGGATGGCTCCCTGCCACATAAAGAGGCACTGATTCAGGCATTGGAGCAGAAACTCATGGCGTACCGGTAAATTCATCCATTGTTAAAATCCGTTCGGCTGCTGCATAGTTGAGCGGATTTCGGTTTTTATAGTCAAAGAGAATATAATAAGGTTCCTTTTTCTGCAGGGTACCATCTTTTAAAAGTCTCTGAATATCTACCGTATATTCTCCTAAATAAACCATATGATATAACTGTCTGGTTACATATCCCTCATAACCGGGCAGATAACGGTGTGTTTCGCACTCCCTGTCAAAGAAGGCGCGAATCTCTCGTTTTTGCGTTTCTGAATCCGGCTTTACAAAAGTCGGTTTTTCTTTTGCAAAATCTCTGCGGTACCAGTCGTAGGTAATGATCTCCTGCCAGTTTCCGGCGTCTGTTTCCGGCACATGTTTCTTTCCAAAGGCATACAGCACTTCATATCGCTCTCTCCGGTTGATTTTACGCTCAAACAAATGCTTTTCTTCGTACTCCTTCGCCAACTCCTCATACAGACAGTATGCGTCCTTAAAAAGGCGTTCCAAATAAATCATCGATGCAGTAAACTGGAAACTGTTGTAATACACCTCTACCATTTCTTCTACGCCTTTTAAAGAAAGAACATCCTCATAGGAAAGCCATTTGGTCGAAAAGATTTCATACGGCGGCAGGCTGCTCGCCTGAATCTCGTAATCGTTCCGCTTTTCATTCATAAAGGAACCATCTAAGACTTTCAAAAATCCTAATTGGAACTGGTCCGGTTTCATCGCATATACATCGCAGAACGATTTCTTAAAAGTATTGAAATCCTCATACGGCAGTCCCGCAATTAAATCAAGATGCTGGTGGATGTTTCCGCGCACATGAATTCTTGCTACATTTTTTTGCAGCAAATCCCAGTCAGCGGTACGTCTGATTGCCTTTAAGGTATCCGGATTTGTCGACTGCACGCCAATCTCGAACTGCACAAGTCCCGGGCGGAATGTATCAAAGAGCAGAAAATCTTCTTCATGCAGCAAATCGCCCCCGATTTCAAAATGAAAATTTGTCACACCATTATCATGCTCACCAATATACTTCCATATGCGGTAGGCATACGCGTGGTTGCAGTTAAAGGTGCGGTCCACAAATTTCACCTGCGGCACCTTGTTTTCAAGAAAGAAATCAAGCTCTCTCTCTGTCTTTTCCGGGCTTTTTATCCGCACAGATTTCTCAATGGAGGATAAACAATAACTGCACGAAAACGGACATCCTCTCATGCTTTCATAGTAAATAATGCGGTTTTTCAGTGTTTCCATGTCATCATAAGGATACACTAAATCATCCATATCTAATCCCTGCCTTGGTTTAGTACGGTGCAATCCGCCGATGTCTCGGTATACTATCCCGTCTATAGATGAAATTTCTCTGTCACCATCCACCAAGTATGCCATAAATTCCTGAAAGGTCCGCTCGCCCTCGCCAACCATAACAAGGTCTGCGTATTCGTATTTTGCAAGCACTTCCTCCGGATGATAACTTACTTCCGGTCCGCCAAAGAATAAAAACAGATTTGGCAGCACTTTTTTCAAATCTCCGGCTAACCCCATCACATATTCAATGTTCCAAAGATAACAAGAAAATCCAACCGCCTCCGGTTTCCTGCGGTAAATGTCCTGAAAAATTTCCTCTCTTCTGTGATTGATTGTGTACTCCGCAATTTCTACATCCTTCCGGTACTTCCCTGCATTTGCCTGCAGTGAGCGGACCGCCAGCGTCGTGTGGATGTATTTTGCATTGATTCCAACTAATAAAACCATATTTTACAGCCTCCTGACTTCTCCTATATAAAAAAAAGCGAGTGAATCCTCGCAAAATGTAAAAAAAGAAGCGGGTGATGGGAATCGAACCCACGTATCTAGCTTGGAAGGCTAGTGTTCTACCATTGAACTACACCCGCATCTGTTGCTATGAAGTTTTCAACGTGATTTATATTAGCAGATATTTGGGGATGTGTCAAGGGGGCGGTGGAGATTTTTTGGTTTCCGTAAATCATCAAGAAAAGTTTGTGGTTCGTGGTTCTACGTTCCACTCCGGTCCGCGCAGATCAGAGGTTCCCCGAACCTCTTGCGCCGCTCTCGCTAAACAAACGCGTAAGGGTATCGGCATGCAAAATACGCATGCCTGATACCCACGTGTTTGTACCCACTCTCCACAAATCTTTTCTTGATGATTTACTGGAATCCGATGAAATTTACACCAAACCCTTGATACAAAGTAATTCTTCAAATTGGGATAAGACACATATGCAACCTTATTCTTCAAAAAAATCAAAAAGAGTTGCATGAATTTTAAGAAGTCGCAGCCGAAAACAACTTAAACGCATCAAATTAACGGAAAACGTTGCATTTATCATGTGATTTGTCCGAATAAAGCTGGATAATAAGGTGAAAATACAACCTTTTAGGCAAAATCAAGCAAAAAGAGTTGTTCCAATAACTTATCACTCTCCAATTACCAAAAACCTAGTTTGCATTATTTCACAATTAAACTTATTTTCGTGAAATACCATCAAAAAATTTTTTACTGAATCACTTTTGCCCGGCATCCATGTTGCTCGCAGGTTGTGTCCGCTATTAAGCCCTGACAGCCGACAAAAGATTTGTGCTCGTTTGCGTCTTTGTAAATAACCGAATAATGGGAACCGACACTTGGGTTACTGCTGGCTGAACCAACGGCAAGCCATACGCCCTCTCCATCGGCAACTGTTTTGGTCGATGAGTCATAAAGATATGGCAGCTTCAAATCTTCCGTTGCCGCTCTCTGCACAACTGTCACACCGATACATGTGGTTATTCCGCCCTGCAAATCCATCACACGGTTTAATGTCGGCATCGGGAACAAATAGTAAAACAATCCAATGCCATCAACGGAAAAGTCATTATAGAACGTAGGGTTAATATCCTTTTTGGTGCAGCCGGCTCCCGGATAGTGCGTTGTATTGTTAATATAATTGGCAAGTGCGTATAGTTTTTGCAGATTCGTCATGTCATCCACATACGCTTTCACTTTGCACACGCGCACACCATTTCCTGCCGTGATAATAATTTTTCTCGAAGACAAAGCAATCTGGTCGAACGACGTTTCCAAAGTTTCCGTATTATTTTCAACCAGCGCATTTACTGTCGCCGTTTTGTCTGTCGTTTCATCACTGTAAGTAATCACATCCAGTCCGCTCACCGGATTCTTGTCATTCTAGCACGGGTTCACATGAACCATAATATGTTTTACCTTTGAAAACTCTGTTTCCACCGAGTCGTGCACGGATTCTGCAATCGCATGTGCCTCCCACAAAGTCAGTTTGCCATCCACACGGATTTCAATATCAACATATATTTTATTACCAAATGTCCGCGTCCTGAGCAAATCCACACCACGAACACTTTCATTTTTCATAACACACTCATACATTTCGTGTTCCGTCTCGTCGTCACACGCTTTATCTACCATTTTATTTATCGCATCCTTGAAAATGTCAATTGCCGCTTTTTCGATAAAAATACAGATAACAAGGCTCGCAATTGCATCCAAAATCGGATAACCCATTCTCGCTCCCGCAATACCGACAAGTGCGCCAATCGATGACAGCGCATCTGAACGGTGGTGCCATGCATCCGCCATAAGTGCCCCGGAATCAATCTTTTTTGCCCCTGCTCTTGTGTACCAGAACATCGCCTCTTTTACGGCAATCGAAACAACCGCCGCAACAAGGGCAAGTATACCGGGAACCGCAAGTGCAGAATCATCCTGTACCGTGATTTTTTCTACCGCTGACCAGCCGATAAAAAGACCGGTAGCTGCAAGAATCGTTGCCAAAAGAATCGCCGCCACGCACTCCATGCGTTCATGTCCATATGGGTGCTCTTTGTCCGACTCTTTTCCTGATAGCCGAATTCCAATAATCACAACAATTGTACTAAACACATCCGATGCTGAATGAATCGCATCACTAATCATTGCACCCGAATTCGCCACAATTCCTGCCAACGCCTTAAACAGTGACAGTAAAATATTGCCCACAATACTAACCATCGATATTTTCATTGCTGTTTTCTGTTCCATTTCAAATCCCCCTACATAGAGAGCGTTTTCCACAACACCGCTCCATTTTTACCAATCTCAACTTTTACCTTTCCATTTTCAACACGGCACATTCTCGCTGCCATGTCAAAACCTTCTTCACAGGTATACATCATGCACGCCATCCGGCTGCCATTCGCCACACCAAGACGCCATACATCTACTTCCACTTCGCGTTCTTCGCCTTCCACCTGAACAAGAACAAAAGCTTGTTCCTTTTCACTGAATCTTCCGTATCCAATGAGATTATTCTCTGCATGAAGATACAACAAACTTCCGGTAGAAAACACTTCGTAATCTTTATGAATTCGAATCATCTCCTTGTGGAAACGAATCAACTCATGATCTTCTTTGCCCCACGGATAAGAACGTCTGTTATCCGGGTCTGTCCAGCCGCACACACCAGCCTCATCACCGTAGTAAATCGTCGGAGCACCGACCCATGTCATCTGCATCAGTACCGCCTGGCGCATAACCGCCAGATTTACGCCGTAGTTCGCTGCCTGAGGACCGGTAAACGCGGTTCTTCCAACTACATGATTCGTACGGGTTAAAAAGCGGGAATGGTCGTGATTCGACAGCTCATTCATCGCTACCAAAGCACTTGGCGTCGTAAATCTTGCCCCATAATCAGTCATCGAGCCAAAGAAAGCCGCCGCATTCCCACGCAAATCACTGCGACGCGCATCGCTGTGTTTCTCCATACCGGTCAAAAACCAACTGATTGGCTCCATAAAAGCATCATAGTTCATCACCGTATCCCACTGGGTTCCATCTAACCATGCAGAAGGGTCTCCATAATGCTCCGCGAGAATAATTGCCTCCGGATTTTCTCTCTTGACCGCCTCACGGAATCCTTTCCAGAATTTGTGATTGTACTCCGGTGTGTGTCCCAAATCAGCCGCCACATCCAGACGCCATCCATCAATGCAATACGGTGAAGCCACCCATTTTCTCGCAACTCCGTGAATGTATTGTTCTAAGCGCTCCGATCCCTCATAATTTAGTTTTGGCAGAGTGTCGTTGCCCCACCACGAATCGTAATGCGTATTGTCCGGCCAGCTTCCATCCGGGTAAAAATAGAAGAAGTCGTGATAGGGACTGTCTTCCTGCAGAAAAGCACCTTTTTCATAAGACTCATCTTTATCGTAAATCTTCTCGCGGTCAAGCCACTTGTTAAAGGATCCGCAGTGGTTAAATACACCATCCAGAATCACTTTCATGCCACGACGGTGTACTTCTTCGACAAATTTTGCAAAGAATGCATTACTCGCCTCTAAATTTTTCATATTAACAACGCGCTTAATGTATTTTTCAGCATGTGCATTTTCCTTGTCGTCTGCCGCCAGCACGTCACCGCCATCCTCGACAATTACGCCGTAATGGGGATCAATATAATCATAGTCCTGCGTATCATATTTATGATTTGAAGGCGATACAAAAATCGGATTCAAATACAAAACTTCCACGCCAAGATCCTGCAAATAGTCCAGTTTATCCATGACACCCTGCAAATCGCCGCCATAAAACTCACGCACGCCCATCGATGCCGGCATTTTATTCCAGTCACGCACCTGCGTCACATGCTCATCAATATATGTATATTCATCGTCAACAACATCATTTGTCTTATCCCCATTATAAAAACGATCCACAAAAATCTGGTACATCACGGCACCTTTTGCCCAGTCCGGTGTATGAAATCCCGGAATCAGACAGAAATTGAAATATGGATTGACATCTGAAACCACTCCTTGACGGTTGCAAATCAACGTCTCTTTCGCCGTTTCTACCCTAAAGTAATAACTTATCGGATGATCTTCCAATAGAAATGATACGGCATAAATATCAAAATACTCCGTTGACTTTTCTAAATGCATAATATAAGGCACTTCATCCACCATTGCCTTCACATATTCTGCCTCATCTTTCCCAACGCGGCACCGAATCGTAACGGTCTCATACACACGCGGTTCACATGGCGAAACAAAATCAGCCGTACCATCACTAAATATTGCTTTCTTATTAAGGGTTCCGTCAGCCATTGCTTTGTCCTCCGAACATAATTATTTCTATTTGTAAAAATTCACGGCTAAAAAGCCGTGAATCCTTGTTTTAGATAAGTCAAAAGGACAGCTTACGATGCTGTCCTTTTGGGAGAAGGTATTTTTGTTACTTATGGGGTGTAGCAAAAACTATATAATGTATTGGGGTTTACGCGTATTACTATAACACGTTACCAAAAAACAGTGTGCACAAAGTTTACATTTTTTCCACCATTCTTTTGTTAGTTTTGCCCAATACTTTTCTCCCATTTGCACATTTGCACAAAGAATCTTTACATTTCTTCGATTGTCTCGTCATTCTGCTCAAAGAGAGCTTCAAACTCCTGCTGCCCGATTCTCTCTTTTTCAATCAGAAGCTCTGCCAATTTATCCAAAACCTTGCGGTTTTCTTTCAAAATCTTAGTAGCCTTCTCACGGCAGCTCTCGATAATTCGTTTTACTTCCTGGTCAATCACAGCAGCGGTTCCTTCACTGAAGTTCTTTGCGTGCCCAATCTCACGGCCGATAAAGACTTCATCATCTGACGTGCTGTAGTTAATCATACCAAGTTCATCCGAGAAACCATACTTTGTAACCATATCGCGAGCGCGCTCCGTTGCCTGACGGATATCCTGCACAGCCCCCGTTGTCACATCATCAAAGACAAGACTTTCTGCGATACGCCCGCCAAGACATACAACAATATCCTGCAACATCTTACCTTTGGTCAGATACATCTCATCTTTTTCCGGCAATGGCATCGTATAACCACCGGCACCCTGTCCGGTCGGAATTACAGAAACCGTATAAACCGGTCCGACATCCGGCAAAACATGGAACAAAATTGCGTGTCCGGCTTCGTGATATGCCGTAACCCGTTTATCCTTTTCAGAAATAATACGGCTCTTTTTCTCTGCACCAATTCCCACTTTGATAAAGGACTTGCGAATATCTTCGTCCATCAAATACGGGCGGTTTTCTCTTGCGGCACAAATGGCAGCCTCGTTCAAAAGATTTTCCAAATCCGCACCGGCAAATCCTGCCGTTGTACGTGCAATTTCTTCCAAATTTACATCATCCGATAACGGTTTATTTTTCGCATGGACTTTCAAAATTTCCTCACGGCCTCTCACATCCGGAAGACCCACGTGGATTCTTCGGTCAAAACGTCCCGGCCTGAGAATTGCCGGATCTAGAATATCTACACGGTTGGTTGCCGCCATCACGATAATTCCCTCATTGATTCCAAAGCCGTCCATTTCAACAAGCATCTGATTTAACGTCTGCTCACGCTCATCATGTCCGCCGCCAAGACCACTTCCTCGTCTTCTTGCCACGGCATCAATCTCGTCAATAAAAACAATACACGGTGCATTTTTCTTTGCTTCCGCAAACAAGTCACGGACACGGGAAGCACCGACACCGACAAACATTTCCACAAAATCAGAACCGGAAATACTAAAGAACGGAACACCCGCTTCACCGGCAACTGCTTTGGCAAGCAATGTCTTACCGGTTCCCGGAGGGCCCACCATAATCACGCCTTTCGGGATTCTGGCACCTAAATTCGTATATTTCTGCGGTGCCTCCAAAAAGTCTACAATTTCTTCTAACTGTTCTTTTTCCTCGACCAGACCGGCAACATCTGCAAATGTCTTTGATTTTTCATCCGGTGCGGTCATTCTCGCACGGCTCTTTCCAAAATTCATCATTTTGGCATTTCCGCCGCCTCCGCCCTGCGCCTGGCTCGTCATCATTGTAAACAAAACAAAAATCAGGACGAATCCTATTGCATATGGCAAAATCTCCAAATACCACGGTGTTGTCTCAACATCCGAGACAACTACATTTGTAAAATGTGCATCGTCTAATTTTTCAATAACTACATTCACATCCGGTGCATAGAAAGAATGTTTTTTACTGTCTTTCATTGTCACACGGATTTCACCGGTCGGAACCTGCTCATTTTGTCCCACCACAACGGACTGTATTTTATGATTCGACAAATCGTCCTTAAACTGTGTATAAGTATAATTCTCCTCTGTCCATCCGGACATAAAATCGCTCGAAATCATGGCAATCAAAATTATTGCCGCCATCGCGACAAAAAAGCCATAACCTTTCCATTTTCTCATCGGATTAATCCTCCTTTATTTTCAGCTCTCCGATATAAGGCAAATTGCGGTATTTCTGGGCATAATCAAGTCCAAATCCAACCACAAATAAATCATCAATTTCAAAACCGGTATACGCCACATCCACTTCTGATACGCGACATGCCGGTTTTACGCGACATGCCGGTTTATCTAAAAGCGTACAAATGCGCAAACTTTTCGGTCCACGTTTTTCTAACATATGGGCAAGATACGAAAGTGTGCGTCCGCTGTCCACAATATCTTCAATAATCAGCACTTCACGGTTTTCCAAACTCATAATCAAATCCTGACTAATCGTAATACTTCCGCTGCTGGTCATACCATTTCCATAACTTGATACACTCATAAAATCAATCGTAACCGGCACTGTAATATATTTTGCCAGTTCGCAGGTAAAAAATACACTTCCTTTCAAAATGCAAATCAAATGAAGTGTTTTTCCTTCGTAATCACGGTTAATCTGCTCAGCAAGTTCCTTCACTCTTGCTACAATTTCATCTTCTTTAATCAAGACGTTGATTTCTTCTTTCATGACGTATCCTTTCTTTGGTCACAACCAAAACATATTTTGTATTTTGATTTATTTTGCAGGCTGCACTGATTCGATTTGGAATCGCCCATATCACATGGGCGCCATCCGCCAGCACAAGCTGCCTGTCCCGACGCTCTTTCGCAATCTTTTCGTCCATATAGTAGCGGGATAATTTCTTTTTATGCCCCTTGTCATCAAGCACAAAAAAATCTCCCGGTCTCGGATTGCGAATCGTCAGTTTACTATTTATCTTATCATAATCAAACCATTTCGTATAGTCTTTTTGTGGAATTTCTGAATCCAGTTTTTCACGTGCCACCACCTCAAAACGAAAGCGGTAATACACACCATCCATTTCCACTATATTCCCGGATGCCATGTCGCATTCCACACAAACGTTTTCCTGCTTTTTTTGCTTATTTTTCGTAAGCCTGAAATGCTCATAATCACAGACGACAAAATTGCCGTCTGGCAGAGAAAACGTGCCGTTTCCTTTCTCTGCAATTTTTTCATATAATGCCTCATAATGCGCTCTCGTGACATCTTTTACGCCAGAGATTCCCTGCTCTAAAAAGAGCGACAAAATCTCCTTTTGCAAAACCTCCGGAAGTCCCCGGCACACATCCCGCCTTAACAGAACTTCTTTTCCCTCACGGAAAATTACATGTTCCGCCTCGCACTCTGCCTGCTCGCGGATATACTTACGCCACTTGCCAATGTCATCCGCCGCATCCGCAATATGCCTTACCGCACCCGGATTTAAGTTCTCTTTTAACAGTGGCAGTAACTCCTTCCGAATCCAGTTTCTCTGATACGCTGTATCCTGATTCGTAATATCCTCCCGCCACGGTATCTTTTTCTCCTCTAAAAACGCAAGAATGTCTCCCTTTTCGGCAAACAGAAGCGGTCGTATAATAAAATCTCTTTTCGGCAACATCGCCGCCAAGCCTCTGGCAGAACTCCCACGTATCAGCCGAAACAAAAATGTCTCTGCCTGATCCTCTTTGTGGTGCGCCACTGCAATACAGTCCGCATTTTTTTCCCTGCGCAATTTTTCAAACTGCTCATAGCGGCATGCACGTCCAGCCTCCTCCTCACTCATCCCCCACTTTTTTGCATACGCCGGTACATCTTCGAAAACCTCAAAACACGGAAGTTCCCACTTGTCTGAAAGCTCTCTCACAAATTGTGCGTCCCGGTCGGCATCGTCTCCCCGGATGCCATGTTTGACATGCAGAACGAATAGAGACAAATTCATTTCTTTCCGTAAACTATTTAATAAATACAAAAGGCATACCGAATCAGCGCCACCCGACACCCCCACAATAATCTTGTCGCCCGGTGAAAACAAGTGGTGCGTTTCGCTATATCGAATCATTTCTTCTCTCACGGCTTCATCCTCCGCATTTATTGTAACGGTTTTCGTTTTTTTCGTCAAACTTTATTCCAAATTCCGGCCACCAAAACGCTCATGTCGTCAGACGCCTCTTTTGTACTGTGTGCCAGTGTGTTCATCAAAATCTGGTTTGCCATGTCATTCGCATTTTTGCAGTAAAGCCTGTCAATGAGTGTCGCCATCTCCTCCTGACTGTCGCTCTCTATATTTCTCTCATAAAAACTGTCAAGCACGCCGTCCGAAACCATAATAACCATATCGCCTTCCTGCAATTGTACGACGGCAACATCCGGCTCCGCCTGCAAATCCACACCGACCGGAAGCGCACTGGAAGCAATCATCTCCACTCCGCCTTCCCGCTTTACAAAAGTAGTTGCCGCTCCATTTTTCATAATTTCACAAATGCCGGTATGAAGGTTAATCGCCGCCATATCAAGTGTTGCAAATGATTTTCCCTCATAATTTGCAACAAACAGCGTATTCAAAAGCCTGAGTGCCGATTTTTTTTCAAACCCCGCCTCCATCAGATATTCCAGTGCCTCAATCAGATTGCTGCTGTCGCGGTCCGCCATTTCACCACTTCCCATGCCGTCCGTTAAAACCATGAGAAGCTCACCGGTTCCCGAAAGTTCCAAAAACGAATAATTGTCACCAGACACACTCTCACCGCTTTTGGCAACTCTGGCAAGCCCCGTAAGCGCCTTATATACCGTGTCCTGTCTGAAAAACATCGTATCCGTTGTGGAAGAAAGCACATTTCTTGTCTCTCTTGCCGGACACATCATAATGCCTGTCGCACGGTACAGCGCCTGAGCAACATCGGTCTTTGTCAAACAATGATTGCCATGGCAGGCACCGGTAAACATTACTTCCAGATATCCGCCCCTTTTTTTCACCGATAAACGTGCTACCTTGATACCCTCTTTTTTTAATTCTTCTAAAATTCTTCGTTTTCGCTCTTTGGGAAGTTCCTCTGTCTCGCCCAAATTGATGGTAAACGATTTTAACGCCACTGCAATTTCTTTCATCTGCTCTGCCATCACGCGGCGGTTTTCTGACATCCGGTTATGCCAGCCAAGTCTCACATTTTCCCCGGCAATCCTCTCCTCGACCTGATGCACATACTCATCTAGATGCATACAGCGTCTTTGAAAATCCGGACTAATCTGTGACATCGTTACACTTCCGTCCTGCCCCACCTGCCACAAAATCTGTCGCAGACTTTCATTGGTCTCCTCATAATGGCGGTTCCAGCAATATTTGCAATTGATACATTCGTTGCACGTATCACGAGATAACTGTGCAAAAATATCCTCTAGCCGTTCTTCCGACAACCCTTTTTCTTCCATCTCATTTTCAAAACTCTTGGACAGCCGGCGAAAGGCATCTGAAAAGTCTTCCAGCTGATGGTTGGCAAGTGCGCGTACATCCTCTTTGGCAAAAGAATCCTCTTCCCGTTCGGGTATGTCTTCTTCCACGCAGTGAATGACCCGCCTTGGAATGGCAAAGAACAAAATAACCGCCGACAGCATTGCCCGCAGTTCAATAATGCCATACAAGTCCTTTAATGAATACACAGCAAGCAGCACACCGACAAGAAGATACAGCCCGCCACTTACAAAACGTCCCATTTTACGCAGCGTCCCCGCGCACACACCGAGCAGACAGCATATGCCGACAACCACCATATTTTCCCCGGTAAGTGCCAGTAAAATTCCTCCCGCCGCCCCAGCAATGGCGCCGGTCGACGCCCCATACCGGTATCCCATAAACAAAATCATGAAATACGAAAGTGTTCCGGAAATGGAAAAAATCATATCCGCCTGCCTCGGCAGCCCATACAGTGCTGTCACCGCAAGGATAAGAAGGCTAATCAATTCCTCATTGTTAAATAATTGATTCCACTCTTCATACAAAATAAAATGCACACCCCATTGATACACATTGGCAAGCGCAAATACCATGACACTCTCAAGGATACTGAGCCAGAATACTTCCCATGTATTTACGGCAAGAATACTGTTTAAAATACCTGCCGCCATATTTAAACCGCCTGTAAGAAGTGCTAAATACACCGCCTGTCCGGTATGGCTTGTCCACTTTTCCTGTATTTTTTCGAGTGACAGAACAAGCAGAAAGAGCGTGAGATACTTAATAAGCGAAAGTCCTTCTGTGCTGCTAAACATGCCTGCCAAAACAAAAAGAGCCAAAAGTTTCCTGCCCTTTCGCTCCGCTGCCACCGCAGCAAACAATGCCACACCAAAAGGATTAATTCCATACAGCCACACGCGCCCGGTCAAAAATCCTGCCACTAACAATAACAAATATCGTTTGTCAAAAGATATTTTTTGTTTCTTGTCTTTCAAAATCCGTGCCCCCTTGTCTTTCTCTAAACACTCTCAGTATAAAGAGAGCATACAGAGAAAAATGTCAAAATCGGAAGGGTATTTTCAAGAAATTTTCGACAAAAAAAGACCACTGCCTAAGCAATGGTCTTCGTTCTTATTCTGCCTTAAACACAATTTCATTATCATATACCAGTCCAAATTTTTCACGCGCTACATCTTCCACATACTGGTCTGTTTTACGATACTCTTTTTGTTCTTTAATCTGTTCCTGTTCTTTTTTCAAACTCTTTTTCTTATCTTTTAAGTTCTGCTGCTCTGTCGCAAGTTTCTGACAGTTTGCACGCAGTGAATAACCATGAACCGCTAATGTGCCAACAAACAAGGCTGCCACCAGCATAACCAGATAAATCCCGGTGCGGTTTCTTCTTTTTCTTCTTCTCACGGCTCCATCCCCTCGACATTATTCTACAATTGTATTTTCTATACTTGTAGTACTAATAAATCCATTATAGACGCTGACTTTCACGATTTCAAGTGTTTTTTCTGTATTCCTTTTATTTTTTTAAAAATCCAAACATATGGTCGAAAAATAAGTCTAAAAAATTCATAAATTACTCTTTGTACATGCGTTTTTACCAAGGTTCGGTATAAAAAAACACCCAAAGTCAAAGCAATTACAAAAAAACTGCGGATCAAACCGTGATTGAGCGTAAAAATCATGGGGAATACAAAGAAAGCTGCCAATAACCAGAACAGCCAGTCTTCAATCAGAATCCACACTCTGCCATGTTTCACTTTCATGCGGAACGCTCGTATAAAGTCATACAAAAACATTAAGAAAACACCCTCCACAAAGGAGGCGGCAACATACATAAGCTGCCCCTGTATCATTTCCATCAGCCAAACAAACGGCTAAGAACACCCCCTGCCGTCTTCTCCTTTCTCGACTCATGATAGATAATCTCACAAATCCTTCCTTCCAATTCCACCTCGCCCTTTTCGAGTGTAAGACGCTTTACATGCAAATCCTCACCCGCAAAGCGCACAGCACCTTCTACGGTCTCAAGTTCAATTTCTTTATTGTCAAAAGAAACCACTTCCGTAATTCCGGTCAAATCCACGTGGTTACGATTCTGCATCTCCAATTTATGTGCCGTCACCGGCCGGGAAGATTCCTGCAACATAATAAAAGCCCCCTGGCATCATATCTATCTCACTATATGCTGTCACAGGGGGTTTTATTACACGTATCGGTAAAGTTCTTTGGCTTCATCCTTTTTGTATGTTTCGTTTATGCTCAATACTTCTACTTTTGTATTCCGGTTTCCGAACTGAATCTCGATGATGTCACCGGGCTTAACATTTAAAGATGCTTTTGCCACCTTATCATTCACTAAAATTCGTCCGGCGTCGCACGCCTCATTCGCCACCGTACGGCGCTTAATCAGGCGGGATACCTTTAAGTACTTATCCAGTCTCATAAAAAAATCTCCCTTCTTCTGTCAAGTCCTGCCTCACACGGTTTCATCCGTCATTAGGCAAAGCATAACAAAGAGCACTCTGCTATATGCGATAGCAAAGTGCTCCAAAAATCCATAATAACAATCGCAAGATTATGCGTTCACAGCGTCCTTCAAACCTCTGCCGGCTTTGAATTTAGGAGCTTTAGAAGCAGGAATGCTCATCGGCTGTTTTGTCAATGGGTTGATACCTTCTCTTGCTGCTCTCTCAGCAACTTCGAAAGAACCGAAACCAACCAACTGTACTTTTTCACCTTTTTTCAATTCATCTGTAACAACATCTACGAATGCTTTCAATGCACTCTCAGCGTCTTTCTTAGACAATTCTGCTTTCTCAGCCATAGCTGCTACTAATTCAGTCTTATTCATGGATTATATCCTCCTCAATAAATTATTTGCTAGATTTGTACAACCTATACATCTATATATAACCTTTTTGGTAGTAATTGTCAAGGTTTTTCTGCGTTATCACCTTAAAATTTTGCCTATCAGGGTTCCATCTGCCGTCCTAAAAAGTTTGCCCCGCAAATCGCCATTTTTTGCTCAAAGTCGCCAAATATGCGTTCTGTGTCACGAGACAGTAAAAGTACCATTCCGATAGCGTCACCTTCTGCTAAAATCGTTGCCGCTGCTTCGGAAAATACTTCTGTCTCGTCCTCTGTTACCTGGCTAAAGTCCGGTTCGGCATCCGTTGCCAGAATCGTCCGTCTGTCCTCAATTGCTTCCAACAATTCACGGTGAATGGATTTTCCGGCATAGTCCTTTTTTCCCGGTCCTGCCACCGCCACAATCCGGTCTCTGTCTGTCACACACACGGTGCATTTCGCCACTTGCGCAACCGCCTCCACATATTCTTTGGCAAATGCGGCAAGTTCTCCTATGGGTGAATACTTCTTTAATACAATGCCTCCTTCGCGGTTTGTAAATATTTCAAGCGGTTCACCCTCGCGAATTCTAAGTGTTCTCCGGATTTCTTTCGGCACGACCACACGTCCTAAATCATCGATTCTTCGTACAATTCCTGTTGCCTTCATAAAAAATTTTCCTCCTGTTTTCTACATGCTTTTCCATATTTATACTGTATGGGTAGTATGTGGAAAACAGAGGAAATTATGCATTTTTTGAGATCAATCGTCCACATCGAGTTCCTTTCGGATACTCTGCATACGTAAATCCAATGCGGCACTCACTTCCGCGCATTGCCTTAACTCATTGCGCAGCGTCTCGTTATTCTGTCCTTTTTTATAATAAATACGGTGTTCTAAACTTGCCCAGAAATCCATGGCAATTGTACGGAACTGTACTTCCGCTTTCATCATTCGTTTTTCGTTATGCAAAAAGATAGGAATTTCCACAATCAAATGAAGGCTCCTATACCCGTTTGGTTTTGGGTTTTTGATGTAATCCTTTTTCTCAATCAAACGAATATCATCCTGAGCCAAAAAACATTCACTAATCTCATAAATATCTTCCGGAAATGCACAGATAACGCGCACTCCGGCTATATCATGCAATTTTTGTTCAATCATTTCCGCAGAAAACGGAATCTTTTTGCGGTGAAGTTTTTCAATGATGCTCTCCGGCGATTTGAGTCTTGTTTTTATCGTCTCAATCGGGTTTCTGTCATAGCGGAGACTAAATTCAGTATTGAGCACTTTAAATTTGGTCTCTACTTCCATAATGGCACACCGATAGTACGCCATCAATGTCTGAAACGCCTCGCCTTCTTCTAAAATCTGCTCAACCTGCTCATTCTGCATTAAGTTCTGCAGAAAAGCCTCGTCAAGCATCGCACCTTTTTTCTTTTCGTCTTTTTCCATCTACATCACTCATCCGTTCCGAGGTATTCGCGGACAATTTTGCCATAACGCATCTGGTCCGCATACTGTAAAAGGTGATTCATTCTTTTTTTATTGCTCTTCTTATAGTTTTCAACCACAAGCTGTACGGTTTCTTTTCCGATTTCTTTCTCCAGACGAATGCAATCACATACACTGCGGTCTACATCGTAAATGCGGATATTTCCGCCACCTGTTTTGACATTCAAAACATCATCTTCAAATGTTGTAACAGAGAAATAGTGACGGGATACCGGAAAGTTTAACTTCATATTTCCGCGGTCGGTACGAGCTGTTGCCACATACAAAGCTTCCGGCTCTTCCTTAATCAGTCCGTGATAATAGCATGCGCTCAAGGAGCAGATAACTGCCTTTTTGTTTGTCATACAGGCTTCTAACATTTTGTAATGTTTTGGTTTTTTTCTGCCACTCATTAAGTTCCAGTAATTACCGTGAGACACTTTTTCAATCTTGCCTTCCTGCAGCATCGTACGAATCTGAATCGTCGTAATTTTGTTGTTAAGCAATGTACGTGTCGGCAGATAACCATTTCCCTCCTCAAATAATTCACACACTTTATCATACGTTTTTTTCAGCATGTTCTTGTCCTCCTTATAATACCATGATATACATATAATATAGTTTTCGCATCGGCTTTGCATCACGATACGCTTTCGCGCGGATTTCGTGATAAACCCGTTTGAACTCTCTTAATTGGTCTTCCGTAATCGTGTCCGGACCAAATCTTGCGTGGAAAATCAAAGTCACAAATTCAAGCACATCCTCAAAAGGAAGTTCCATCTCCCTGCTGATTTCCCTGCTAAACTGCGCCATCGACTGTCCGCGGTAAGCAAGCTTGTAGCGGTGGAATACCGGGAGCAAATGCAGATATACCATACGAATCCGCCTTTTTGCTTTCTTCTGCTTCATATTCTTTCTAAACATGTAAGCTCGTATCCTCCGCTGTGCTTCCATTGCCGCAGCAATGAGCAGTAACACAATCACAATATCTAAAATCACAAACCATATCCGTCCTTTGGATGTGCCGTTTGCATTTCCACTGTCACCGGATTTTTTGTCGTTTTGCTTGATATCATCAAATACCATGCTCTCTTCCGGTTCCTGTGTCACCGAAGGGGTCGGTGTTGCAACATTCGGAGCGTCTTCCTGTGATGGATTTTCGGAATCTGTCTGTGCTCCGTTCGAAGTCTGGTTCGGATTGGTGTTTTCATTGGAAGAATCACTTCCTGCCATATCATCCTCACCTTTGCCCGGCGTCACTTCAACGGTTACAAATCCATATTTTTCATCAAAGACTTCAACCCATGCATGAGCGTCTTCATCCGGCACTTCAAATTCTTTACCTTTTTTGACAGCTGCCAGTTCATCTTTACTGACATACATACCCTCGACGTAACGTGCCGGGATTCCCATGCTGCGCAACAGCATAACGGCTGCCGTCGCATAATAGGTACAATATCCTTTTTTATTTTCCTTTAAAAAGTATTCAATGGATTCCTTACCGGAAGGAGTTTTGCCCGGCGATAAGGAATACGTCGTATCTTTTGTAATATAACTCTTTGCTTCAAGAATAATGTCAGACGTCTTCGTCAAACCGGCAGATTTGCAATCTTTTTTAAAATCTTCACAAACCGATTTCATGGAATCCGGAATCTGCAAATAATATTTTTTTGCAAAATCACTTAAATTCCTCCGCTCAACCTCATTTGAACTCCAAAAGTCGGCTGTTGCCATACGGGATTCACCAAGTAAAACATCCGTGCGCAAAATTGCAGGATAGTGCAAATAATATTCTACCGAGTAATCAATTCCCGGTTTATCCACCGTTGAGCGTCCGTTTGTAAGGCTCTTATATGCCCCGGCCGGAAGGCATGGCACCAAAAAGTTGCCATATCCAAACGCAAGATTGCGAATCCTTAATGTTCCGGTCTTCCAAACCTCTTCTTCGCCACTCCGCTCCTCGTCACCCAGTTCATTTCTTAACTGCGTATGCCAGTTTTCTGTTGTGACGCCGGTCGCATCGAGCGCCTTCCAGTCTTTTTTAAAGTTTTCATCCGAGCGAATGGATGACCACTTGTTATTCTCATAGACATCACCGACATAGCCTTTGAGATAAAGTCCATGGTCGGAATTGATGTCTCCGGATATTTTCAGCATTGTTTCACCGGTATAACTGACTTCGCTTTTCTTTCCGATTTTACCATAGGAAATCGCATCCCCGTTAAAGTATGCTTTCAGCCAGGTCATTATATCCTCACCGTCCCATGTCGAAAGTGCCACCAGACTGTTCTTTGCCTGAGACAACTTATCCACATTCCTGTCGTATCTCGAAGGCGGAATAAATAAATAAAAAATGCCACCGCAAACCAAACAGGTTGTCATCAAAATCAATGCCAGTTTCTGGCGCATCCTTCGGTCTGTGGCATCGGTTCGCAAATGTCTCGTTCCGATAATCGTTACCGCCACAACCAAATAGGTGAAAAAATATAAATAACGTCCGATTCTTCCCGCCACAAGCGGCAGAACAACAAACGGTATCGTACCTGCCAAAAAGACCACAGAACGTCTTCTGCGGTAGAAAAATGCACTAATCAGTGCTACAAAATACACACCAATCAAAATCAACAAAAGCGTCGTACAGAATTTTGCGCTTGCACTCTCCGTATCCGCATAGGACAACAAAGATACATTCGTGCCGGTATAGTTCATAAATTCTTTCAAAAAACTATTTGCCGCACTCACAATTCCCTTTAACAGTGCGCCCTTAAATCGAATCACTAATGCCAAAAAGAACATCGTAATGCCGATTAAGCCGTAAAGTTTTCCCTTGCGGAATGTCTCTAGCACTGTAAATAGTCCATAAAATACAATCGAGGCGGCAAACAGTAAGAGTAAACACAATTTACCGTCATAAATCATATCCAGACTCGACGCCGTACACATCAGCGCAGAATATACACCAAGAAATACGAGCATAATCTGGCTGAATTCCAATATGAAATTAATCAGTTTATTATTCCTGATCCTCAATTACGTCACCTCGTAAGTCCATTACTTCCAATCGGTCGCGCACCAAATTCCCGGAATCCAAGGATTCATGGTCAGCCACTGTCAGATACAGTGCCGATTCTAAAAGTCTGCCTTTGCCCCAGTCGACGTAAGCCTCCATCAGCTCACTCTCCTCGGTCGTTGTTTTACTGCGGAATAATTCCTGAAACATCCAGTACAGTTCTTCCTCCTGCTCTACCGAATATTCCTGAATCACACCATTTACCTTGTCGTACCAAATATATGCCTGTGGGATTCCACTTTCAATCATAAACATCGCAATGGAATACACACCCTGAATCAACCGGTTGATTTTATCATTTCTTTCCTGCTTTGTACCGGTCGCGCATAAATCAATAAAAATATGAATTTCTTTCATCAGAGGAAGGCTTCCCTCTTTCACCATCAAATCACCGGTTTTACTACTTAACTTCCAGTGAATTCTCTGAATCTTATCTCCGTCTGCATACTCACGGATGTCAAAAATTTCAGAGGGATCATCTCCCTTTTTATAAGTGGAAAAACGGTCACTGTCCGCACTCGTCTCGTTGTACCACTTGTCTTTTCCAAGATACATCTCTTTCGTCGGCGGCAGGACGAGAACATCCTGCGTCTCAAAATGTTTCCCGATTGTCCACGCAAATATATTCAAATAATCATAGATTCGTACCTTCTCTACCGTGATGGAAACATTTCCACAGTTGTCCATAACAACCGGGATTCTACGGTCTCTCTTTTTCCCGGTATCCACGGAAAAACGAATTTTCATCTTCCCTTTATCGCCGGAAAACGGATTTTCATAACGAACCTTGGCAATTCCTTTCGTCACCGGAAGCAGATGGCTTTTGTTTTCTACCGACAGCGTAATGGCTGCTCTCGCCGGCTTATCAATGGCATCTTTTTCTGCCAGGGGATTTTTTGAATCGACTGACACGCTGACTCTCTTTCGCAAAACAAGCAGAAAAAGAAACATGCAGACCGGTATCGTCACCATCAGCCCCATCAGTGCCATCGCACCAAATTCCAAGTACATAATGGAAATGAAAACACTCACAAAGAAAAGGAAAATGTATAGGATAGTTCCTAATGTCATAATTTCCTCCTTCCGAATCGTATCACTTGTTACTTATAATTTAGGGACTTGAATCTTCCCTACAATTTCCTCAACGACATCTTCTTCTGTCGTGTGGCTCATACGCGCCTTACCGTTTAACAAAAGGCGGTGGGCAAGCACCGCTTTGGAAACACGTTTGATATCCTCCGGCAAAACGAAGGTACGTCCCTGAACGAACGCATGCGCCTTTGACATATCCATAAGGGCAAGCGTTCCACGCGGACTCACGCCGAGCGTAATCATGGAATGATTTCTCGTTGCATCCACAATTTTCGATAAATAAGTAAGCACTTTATCATCGACATAAATCTGTTTTACCTGATCCTGCATCTCAAGCAGTTCCCGTTTTGAAATAATTTCCTGGATAAAATCAAGTGGGTTAATGTCCTGACGCTCTTTAATCAGACGAACTTCTTCTTCCATCGTCGGATATCCCATCGAAATACGAATCATAAAACGGTCAAGCTGGGATTCCGGCAGCATCTGTGTTCCGGCAGAACCAACCGGGTTCTGTGTTGCCACTACGATAAACGGATTTGGCAGCTGGCGTGTCACACCATCGACCGTTACCTGCCCCTCTTCCATGACCTCCAAAAGAGCAGACTGTGTTTTCGTTGAGGTACGGTTAATCTCATCCGCAAGCAGAAGGTTACACAAAATCGCACCCGGCTTGTACTGAAACTCACCATCGGCACCAATCATATTAAAACCGACTACATCACTCGGAAGTACGTCCGGTGTAAACTGCAGACGGCGCTCTGTCAACTCCATCGCACGGGAAAAAGCAACCGCCAGTGTTGTTTTACCAACCCCCGGAACATCCTCTACGAGAATATGTCCCTTGGCTAACATCGCTGTCATCACGAGCTCAATTGCTTCGTCCTTACCACGAATTACTTTACCAACCTCATTCAGAATCTCTTGTACTTTATCGTTCACTTATGATTCTCCTTTCTCACTCATCGGATAATAGCAGAAAACGCCGGATACCCTCGGCGTTCCCTCTTCTATCGTCTTTCTTATGAAACTTTCATTTTAAATTTCCTTACGGCACGTTCATCTTCCGCATCTATTTTTTCCATGTGACCGCCAAGCCCACGGATTTTTTCTGCAAAATTTTCATACCCACGCTCAATATATTGAATATCGTCCACATAAGTATATCCTTCTGCAACAAGTCCTGCCATCACAAGTGCTGCACCCGCACGCAAATCCGGTGCACTCACACGCGCTCCGGTAAATCCTTCCACACCGGTTACAAAAGCGGCATTTCCCTCTACGGAAATATTCGCTCCCATACGGCGCAGTTCGCTGATATACTTAAACCGCGTCTCAAAAATTGTCTCTGTGACAATACTGGTTCCCTCAGACAGAGCAAGCAGCGTTGTAATCTGTGGCTGCATATCCGTCGGGAATCCCGGATACGGCATCGTCTTAACATTTGCATAAGACAAACGATGGTCAGCACAGACACGAACACAGTCATCAAACTCTTCAACAATTGCACCAATCTCAACTAATTTTGCGGTAATTGCTTCCAAATGCTTCGGAATGACGTTTTTAATCATCACATCACCGCCGGTTGCCGCTACGGCAAGCATATATGTTCCGGCTTCAATTTGATCCGGAATAATCGAATACTCCGCTCCGTGCAATGCTTCTACCCCACGGATTCGGATAGCATCGGTTCCGGCACCTTTGATGTTTGCTCCCATACTATTTAAGAAGTTTGCCACATCAACGATATGTGGTTCTTTCGCCGGATTCTCAATAATTGTCTTTCCTTCTGCCATACATGCCGCCATCATAATATTAATGGTCGCACCGACACTCGGACAATCAAGGTAAATATGCGTACCAACAAGATTTTCCGCCTGAGCGTCAATTTTACCATGGTGGATACTTACCTTAGCACCAAGCTGCTCAAAGCCCTTAATATGCTGGTCAATCGGGCGGCTACCAATCTGGCATCCTCCCGGCAGCGCAACTAAAGCTTTTTTATATTTTCCAAGCAAAGCTCCTACTAAATAGTAAGAACCGCGAATTTTACGAATTGCATCCTCATCAATACTTACATCATTAATACAGGCACCATTAATACGGACCGTATGAGAATCTATACGCTCCACAATCGCACCTATACTTTCTATTGCATCCAGCAAAACCCGGACGTCATCAACGTCCGGTAAATTATCAATTGTAACTGGCTCATCCGCCATAATAGCCGCCACGATAATACCCAGCGCTGCATTTTTCGCACCGCCAATGGTAACTTCCCCTGAAAGTGGCGTTCCACCTTTTATAATGTACTGTTTCATCGCAACCTCCACTGATTGAAACATTTTATTTTACTAGTATAACACACTTTTGACATTTGTAAAACAGAAAATCATTTTTTTACGGAATAGCCAAATTTCCCAATTTTCTCACCAAGGACAAAATACTCGCCATGGGAATATGTCACAAGTCCGGTCTGATTGAGTTCAAATTTTCCGTTTTCGTTCATGTATTTCTCACTAATCATGACATCTTCTATTTTTGCCAAAAACATATTGTGGCTGCCAAGCGGAATCTCTTTCTGCACACGGCACTCTAAATTCACCGGGCTTTCGGCAATAACCGGTGCATAGGTAAGTTTTTCACCGGGCATTGCCGTCAAGTTCATCTCTTTGAACTTATCCACATCCCGTCCGGACTTCACACCGCACCAGTCGGTCGCATAAGTAAGTTCCTTTGTCGTAAGATTTATTACAAACTCACCGGTCTCCCGAATCATCGAATAGGAATATCTCTCCGGGCGCACCGAAATCGACACCATCGCAGGGTCGGAGCAGATTGTGCCCGCCCACGCAATCGTAATAATATTTTTCTCTCCATTTTTATTGCCGCAGCTCACCATCACCGCCGGCACCGGGTAAAGCATGTTGCCCGGTTTCCATACTTGTTTTTCGTCCATAACGGTGCCTCCTCAAATGTTTCGCCCCCTCGCCTCCGCTCGGCGGCACGTCGTCGGCGCCGATTTTAATTATGGACTTCGTCCATAACGGTGCCTCCTCACATACGCACTTTATATACGAGCTTTTCTGCCAAATCCGGATAGATGTCTAAAAAGCAGTCCATCTCATCAAATGGTCCGGCTAACATGACAACGACTTTTTCGTCCTCCTGCTCCATCACTGTCTTTAGTTTTTCTACGGATTCTCTCGTCAGTTCGGACGCATCTGTGACTAGCATACAGCCACCGGCAATTTTACCTGCCTGTTCCGACAAATCAATCTGATTTAATTTTTCAGCCGTAATTTTCACAATGCTCCGCACGGAAACATAGCCTACTTTGTTCAGTTCTTTCGCCACGCGCTTTGCGACCGCAAGCACAATGCGCTCCTCGCCGCCAGCAAATACAAAATGAGGCATCTTATCTCCATAACGGACGTGGTTCATCGCACTTTTCAGCGTGCGGTATAAAATTCCATGGTCGGAAATATCTTCTTCTTTTTCCTCAAGCAGTTCTTCTACATTTTCCGGTTTTTGAAGTGGCTTTTCTTTTTTTCGTTTTGCCACAACTTTAACTTCACCCACAGATTCTATTAAAGGAGCCTCCGGATCCAAGACTTCCTCTTCCTCCTCCGATTCAGTCTCCGGTTCCCGCACAATTTCCCCATAAGACTCCGAAGCCTCATCCACATCTTCATTTTCCTGCGGCTCTTCTTCTATTTCTTCGGTTTCCGAAGACTCATATTCTTCTCTTCGCTCCGGCATTTCCTTTTCAATCGTCTCTTCCAGTTCCTCCGGTTCTGCAACCGCCGGGTTTTCACAATGCTCCAATAACTGCATTGCCCGGTCCACAATTTTACCCTCGCCAAACCAAAGTTTCAAATCTTTACATTCCTGAATACATTTGTCAATCTGCCCGGTCTTTTCATACAAACAAGCAAGTCGAAAGCCCCACTCTTCGGTATATTCTTCCTTCTTTAATTCCTCCAGAATCTGAATCAGACGCTCCGGCGGCTCTCCCTCTGCTTTTGCTAAAAGATAACGGAGTTCAAAAGTATCTAACGTAATCGGACCTGCCACTTCATAGGCAAAATACAGTTCTCTCGCTTCTTCCATGTCCCCCATGCGAATTGTCAAACGCAGCAGACGATTTAACATATAACGGGAATGGGTACGGTGGTAAATATGATAAAAAATTTCTTTCTTTTTATCCATCCGCTCTGCCTTCTCATACAATTCGGCATAACGATACAAATCATCTAATGAACCAACTTCTTCTAAAGGAATCGCATCAATTAGTTCGAGTGCTTTTGTGTATTTATTGTCATCAATCAACTGGCGTATTACCTTGCACTGACGCACATTCTCTCGTTTTCTACTCATTTTTATGCTCCTTGTAAATCTAACACAAAACGTCTGGTCTGCTCTACTTCTTCCGGCAAATCCATACCTGCTTTTTCAAAGCGGTGCAGTACCTGATTAATCTCTTTTTCCCGTTTTCCTTTTTCAATCATATAACGGCGTGCCGCATCCCGATACGCATTCTGTGCAAGCAGCCCCTCCGCAATCTGCGGAGCCAGCGGACAATAGGTAAATAGAATTTCACGCGCCACACGATTCAGTTTCATGGCGCCGGTCGCCTCACGCAGCACCCAGTCTGCATAATCTTTTGCAAACACATCCTTGTGACGGTTTCCGCACTGTGTAAGCTGCGCCTTTACTTTTTCACGTTTTTCCGGTGATAAGTCATTGTTCTTTTTGAAGAACTGCAAATAATCCGTATACTCTGCGGTAAGCGATGGATAGCGGTAATTGTTCCACTGCGCTCCCATTTCCGTACGGCATTTTTCCCAACGGAAATAAGCAAGCATTTTCAAAAGCTCTGCCTCTAAATTCTGCTCCATAAATGATGGCAGAAGAATTCTTCCGTGTGTCTCTTTTTTACGTCCTTCAATATCCTGCCACATCAAACCTTTGCGCCCATATACCGGGAATATGATAAATTCCGGCGTGTAACGCCCCGTCACGGTAAAACGATTAAGTCCAACTTCTTCATATGCCACCATACGCTCGCGGTAGAAAATGGAATAATCAATTTTTTCCACGCGGTTTACAATTTTATTAATAATAGCAGACGTTACTACTGCACTTTCCAATTTTGTATAAATGCCCTCTGAACACATAACCGGTACAAATGTAGAAATATTTCCACTCAGAATACGGTCGGCATAACTAAGCAGATTTTCCACTTCAAAATGAAGGCGTTTGGCCGCGTCGTGAAACGCATCATCGCCCTCGGTTTTTGTCAGTTTTTTCTCATGCACTTGCTTGCGAATTGTCTCTTCATAATCCGTATCAAACTCATCTTTTGATGGATTTTTTCTTCCCTCATAAATTTCACGCAGCCACTCGCTCATTGTATAAACGCGGCAGGTAGTTTCTTCTTCTCTCGAATCCGGCAGTGTCAAAAGAGTGCGGAGTTCTTCCTCCGTCAAAAGTTCTTCGCTGACATAGCCATATCGTAAAAATAATTTCACTGCAAGCGGCGGTTTTGCATCCTGAAAACTTTTTTTGCAGGCACGCTCATAGATTTCAAAGAAATATTTCACTAATTCTTTGCGAAGCGCCGTTGCTTCCGGCGTTCTTGCAAACTTGTCCACACACGCCAAAAATGCTTCAACAGCCGATGCAAATTTTTCAGCCGTCTCATCAGAAACTTCTGCGTAATCGAGAATCTGCTGTACCGAATGGTCTAACACTTTTAAATCTTCCTGGTCAAACGCATCTAAGCTTCCGGTATCGTCTGACAACAACGCAAAATAGGTTTCTTCCATGCGCTGTCTGTCAAGATGAAGATTTACACCGGCGTACTCCAATAACAAAGTTTCAGTATTATTAATCTGCTCCAAAATATGGTCAAGCATAACGCTTAATTCGCTGTCATTTTGTCCGGAGCGTCTTACGCCGAGTGCCATACGCCCTACCAGCGAAAACAGATTTTTTTCATCCGTAATCATAATACGGAAATACCGTGTCAGCCAATCGCTGTAGTAACGGCATCCCGCTACTAACTGTGGAAGCACCGCACACTGTTCCTCAAACTGTTTCTGCGCCACATAAGCACTGGCGCCATAATAATTTTTCTGTGCTTCAATTGGAATTTTACTGCACTGAATAAAATACGTGATTTTTTCCGACAACGAATAATTCTCCATCCGCTGGTTTAAAAGACGTTCCATCGCCGCAATTTTTTCTGCCGTCAGACCCGCACCTTCCGCAAGTTTTTGATAACGTGAATAGGTCTGATGCACAAACTCAGCCACCTTCTCTGTCTCAGTTTTCAATTTTCCAAACACACGGAACACATCATGATAAAAGAAATTCAGCGAAGTCACTAAAAGTCCCCGGTACTGTGGCTTCTGCTCCAGCAAAAGAGCTGCCTGCTTTTCATTTTCCATCGGCAACCCAAACAAAACCAAATCATCAAGTGCAACATAAGTAAAGGAATGTTCCTTTTTCCAAACATCGCACATTCCCAAAAAATTTCCTGAGCCGATTGTCATCCGGACGCCCTCGCCCTGTACAATCACTCGTCCCTTAAGTATTAATGCCGTCGACTGCAACGGCTGTCCCTTTTCAAATATAACCGTTCCTTTTGTAATGGAACTGTTTCCATTCAAGACCAAACTCTCTGCCATATGTAACAACTCCTCGCAAAAAAGCTGCATAATATAAAATCCGTGCATCCCATGTCGAATCAAAATCAGAAGACGTTACCAAAGCAGTTAGCTAGGCTCAGGCACCCTCGCGTCACACAGGAAGGATTGCTTAGTGCTGCTTCATTCCTGACCTGACACGGTTCACAAGTTCCTGTTGCGCAAGACCCAAGTGTCAACGCCACTTACTTTGGGCAGCTCTCCGTCAAAAGACCCTCGATGGGACAACACCCCTGCTATAGCGGATTGCAGGTACAGGGCACCGCTATCTCCCCGGCTGCACGGAAATTTGAAACGGTCTGCCTCCCAATAGGGGAAACAAATCCGTTATAAACAATATCACAACAATTATATCTGTTTTTTCACGGTATGTCAAATACCATTACGCTTTTTTCTTTTTTCGCAGTTCTCTGAAAAAACTCGTCATCAATCCACTGCATTCCTCCGCAAGTACACCTTTTGTTATCTCCACCTGATGGTTCAATCCATCCTGCTGCAAAAGATTCAAAACGGAACCTGCACATCCGGCTTTTGGATTCATGCTGCCAATCACCACGCGTGGAATCCGTGCCTGCACAATCGCTCCGGCACACATCGGACACGGCTCTAATGTAACATACATCGTACAGTCTTCAAGCCGCCAGTCGCCAAGCACCTTACTCGCTTTATTAATGGCTAGAATTTCCGCATGAGCAAGCGTATTTTTCTTTATATTTCTTTTATTATATCCTCTGGCAATGATTTTATCCTCATGCACAATCACACAGCCAATCGGCGTTTCCAGTTTGTCATACGCCTTTTCCGCCTGTTTCACTGCCTGTTTCATAAACGACTCATCGCTTGTCATCGTGATTCCTCCTGATCCCGGCAAAGTTTCCTCTAACACTGGCAGCCGCACATCGCACCGCCGCATTTTCTAAGTGCAGTCATGCGCCTGCACTGCTCCCCTGCCTGACATTCATAAAAGCACGGCAATTGTCCTGCCCAGTAAGCGCCATTTCTGCCAATTCCGATTCCTACCACAGCATCCGCGTGGGCAATTGTCTCATCGTCCGGCAAAAACAAGTTACAGACGGTAGTTCCGTTTTTGTCAAAAGTGACCCATCCGCAGGAGAAACACTGCCACTCTCTGCCTGTGCAGTAAACGGCACATACCGGACATTCCTCCGGTAAATCCTGTATGTCCAAAAAAATCGTCAGCGTTAATACCTGTTTTCTCCGCTCTGCTTTTACATAACCGGCTGTCACAGAGCAATCCGGATTTTCTTCCCGTTTTCTCACATAAAACACTTTCCGCATATAGTCCGACATAATCACTGCCTCCCAGTCATTTTTTACACTATATGCTTGTTTCATTATGCGTATTACTTTTCGTTTCCGACTGCTAACACACTGTCGTAGCACGCCTTTTTCTTGTGACTTTCATCGAACAAAAGCGGGTAACTGTCTTCGCCTTTAAAGGATGTCAGCCACGTTACATCATCCGAAAGCCCCCAGAATGTAACGCTCGTCACATTCGCCTTTCCTTCGCGGTCCGCTTTCACAATCATCTCAAAAAATTCTTTATAACGGTCTGCCAGTTTCTTCAAACCTTCCTCCGAATCATCGGTATTATGCATATCCACTTCGGTAAATTGAATCTCCAAGTCACCAATCTCACTGTACTTTTGCATCGCGTCAGAAATCATGCCGGTATCCGGATAATTCATATCCCAGTGACTCTGGAATCCCACACCGTCAATCAATTTCTTATCATACAATTTTTTCACAAGTTCTGCAATGGTACTTACTTTGCTTGGCATATACTCATTGTAGTCATTATAAAATAATTTCACATCTTTATCTGCGTATTTTCTAGCAAATGTAAACGCATCCTCAATGTATGATTCATCGCCGTAAATTTCATACCACAAACTGGAAGTGCGGTATCCGCCGCCGTCGTCACACGCTTCATTTACCACATCCCACGCATAGACAACGCCCGGATATTTTTCCTGGCAGAAACTCAGAACTTTTTTGATGTAACTTTCCATTCTTTTTTTCATCGTTTCTTTATTCACTTTGGCATTTCCTGCATCGTATTTTTCACAGAAAAACCATTCCGGCGTCTGATTGTGCCAGACAAGGCAGTGACCGCGAAGCACAAGCCCGTTGTCTTTTGCCAGTGAAAGACACTCCGCCAAATTTTCCTCATTAATCGCCGGCATGCCGTCTTTGCTGTTTTCCGACGCCCGCTGGTCTAAAATTGCCTCCGGCTTCATGCCATTTTCCATCGTAATACTGTTGAAATTTTCAAGAATGATTTTCTTTGTTTCCTCGTCCTTCAACTGATACGGATTAATTGCAACCCCAACTTTAAAATCCTTTTTAAATGCGTCCTTCAAATTTTTTGCCTCTTCTTTCTGTTCAATTTTTGAACTTTGTTCCGGTGTTGTCTCCACGGCTTTTTTCTCCGCCGGAGCACCACAACCGGTTACCAGTAACATAGCCGCGAACACTGCCGCTGCTAATCTGCCTGCTTTTTTCATCCTGCTTTTCCTTTCTTTGCTGCTTTGCTATATTAAAATCCTTTTACCGCACCCCTACTTACTCAATATGAAAATTATATTTTAGATTGGGGGCTGTGTCAAATGTTGGTTGAAGTTTTTTGAGTTTCCGTAAATAAGCAAGAATAGTTTGCGAAGAGTGGGCGCTTTCGCTAAACAAACGCGTAAGGGTATCGGCATGTAAACAACACATGCCTGATACCCACGTGTTTGTACCCACTCTTCACAAACTATTCTTGCTCATTTACTGGAAACTAAAAAGATACGAGCACTTGACGCTAACCACTAACCAGCTAGTTGAGAGCAGCTTCTTGTGTTTTCAAAACAACGCTTTTTGCTTAAAATACTCTGTAGGGTTGCATTTTTGCGTCGCATTCAAAGCTAATCAAGAAAATTTATGAAGAAATTGCAACCTAAAAGGCGAAAATTAACAGAAAGAGTTGTTTTATCATCTAATTTCTCCAGATGAAACTTGATAAATGCATCCCTATGGGACAAATCAAGGGAAAAGAGTTGCATTGGAACCGCAGGTCTATTTTACAAAAGCTGCTCTCAATTATTTGGTGAATTGAAAAATTATACCCTTACGCGTTTGTTAAGCGGAAGCGGCGCAAGAGGTTCGGGGAACCTCTGACCTGCGCGGACCGGAGTGGAACGTAGAACCACGAGACGCAAAGCTTTTCTACGAAATTACGGAAAACAAAAAGTACCAACGAACACTTCCCCCAAAACTGTTTCTATCCCGACATTGACTTTTGATACAATACCTATTAAAATTGTTCTTATGAAAATTGCAACGGAGATTTGATAAAACGCAAGGCTCCGGATTGGAGGAAGAAATGAAGAAGACTATTTTGACAGGAGACCGTCCTACCGGCAAACTTCACGTCGGTCACTATGTAGGCTCCTTGAAACGCCGTGTAGAATTACAGAATTCCGGCGAATATGATGATATTTACATTATGATTGCAGATGCACAGGCTTTAACGGATAATGCAGATAACCCGGAAAAAGTTCGTAAAAACATTTCGGAAGTTGCTCTGGATTATTTGTCCTGTGGACTTGACCCGGAGAAATCGAACCTCTTCGTTCAGTCGTATGTCTCCGAACTTACAGAACTTACTTTTTATTACAGCAACTTAGTTACAGTTTCAAGATTGAAACGAAATCCTACGGTCAAATCAGAAATTCAGATGCGTGGCTTTAATGCAAGTATTCCGGTTGGTTTCTTTACTTACCCAATCAGCCAGGCCGCTGACATCACCGCCTTTAAAGCAACGACCGTACCGGTTGGCGAAGATCAGCTGCCAATGCTTGAGCAGGCACGTGAAATTGTCCGCAGTTTTAACACTACTTACGATGAGGTTTTGGTTGAGCCGAAAGCACTTTTGCCGGAAAATGAAATTTGCAGCCGTCTGCCGGGTACCGACGGCAAGGCAAAAATGAGCAAATCCCTTGGCAACTGTATTTATCTGTCCGATGAGCCGGAAGATATCCGCAAAAAAATCATGAGTATGTACACCGATCCGGACCACATCCGCATTGAAGATCCGGGAAAATTGGAAGGGAACACGGTATTTACTTATTTGGATGCTTTCTGCAAGGATGAATTGTTTGCAGAATACCTGCCGGATTACAGTTGTTTACAAGAATTGAAAGACCACTACACTCGTGGAGGTCTGGGTGACGTGAAGGTTAAGAAATTTTTGTACTCTGTTATTATGGAGGAACTTTCTCCAATTCAGGCAAGAAGAAAAGAGCTTGAAAAAGATATTCCAGCCGTTATGGAAATTTTGCACAAAGGAAGTATTAAGGCAAAAGAAGTTGCCGCGGGTACTTTGAGCGAAGTAAAACATGCAATGAAAATTGATTACTTTGATTAATGTTTCCTGCATAACGAATAAAACAAAAGGAGCAGTTATCCATGTCTCTTACGTGTAAACACGGTGTTACATGGAGAGCTGCTCCTTTTTATTTTGAATCTTTTCTTATTTCTTAAATTCGTTTTATCTGGTTTGCAACTGTCGGTGCAACAACTGCTGCAATCGCAATTTTAATCAAATCGCCCGGAATAAATGGAATTACACAAAGCGCCATTGCTGCGCCAAGTCCTGTTCCTGTCGAATAGCAGAACCACATCGTACCAAATGCATATGCAATCGCGGTACCAATAAGCATTCCGACAACGCAGAAAACAATATTTACAATCTTCTTATCCTTCTTAACCTGCATCAAAAGACCACATACAATTGCCATGAAAATAAATCCAATTAAGTAACCGCCAGTAGGACCGGCAACTTTACCAACCCCGCCTTCAAATCCGGAGAATACCGGAAGTCCAACCAGACCAAGCAGCAGGTATACAATATATGTGATGGTTGCCCGCTGCCAGCCAAGTACATATAAACTAAAGTAAATCACTAAGTTTGTCAGCGAAATCGGCACCGGACCAATCGGCACAGCAAGCGGTGCAAGTACACAGGTAAGCGCTGCAAATAACGCCATTAACACCATATCTTTCAGGTTAAAAAAGTTTTTTTCTTTCATTGTTATAATCCGCCTTTCTGCTTCGCGAAAGTCACCAATAGAATCATGAAAATATTAGTTTCTCTCGCTACGCTCGTTTCTATTTTCCCTTCCTCTTGATATTTGATATAATTCTTTTATAAGACTGACACACTACAGAACACGTGGAGGTGAGTGGCGGGGCTGTATAGCGGCGACCTCGTATTGTTATATGTTGTCGGTCATCCGTTAAGGCATCAATGAATGGCGCATAACAGTAGCCCGTAAACTTATCTCTTCCAAAGTCGACTCGATTTTGCCGGATGACCAGTCACTGTCAATCTTATAACTATAAATCATCAGGAGGTACTTTTATTGTCGTTTAAAATTCTTAAAAATAACTGCTGCGGACTTGATGTCCACAAAACCTGGATCTATGCCTGTATCGGCATTACGGATTCCTTTAAACGTACAGAGTATAAACAAGCCCGCTTCTCTTCCTTTACCAAAGGATTGCAGGAATTGTGTCTTTGGCTTGCTAAATACAATTGTATTGATGTTTGTATGGAATCTACCGGTAAGTATTGGATCCCTGTTTTTAATGTCTTAGAGAAAAATAACATCTTTGTTACTCTTTCTCACCCCAAATATACCAAGCCTCAAAAAGGCAACAAGACGGATTGCAAGGATGCCAAGTGGATCTGTGATCTATATATGTGTGGAATGGTAAAACCTTCCTTTATTCCACCTGCTGACATCCGTCAATTAAGAGATTTAGTAAGATACCGTTTCAAACTCACTTGTATGATTACCGGTGAGAAGAACCGTGCTCATAACTGTCTTACTGTATCAAACTTAAAATTGGATGATGTCTTTTCTGATATATTTGGCAAATCATCTCGTTCCATTACGGAACAGATCTTACAACACCCGGGGGAAGTTTTTGATGTAGCACCTTTTGTGGATAGCAGATGCAAAACTCCTATCGAGGAAATACAGGCTGCTGTTGATGGTGCCATCTCTCACGAACAGGCTGTAAAACTTAGACAGTGCCTTAAACACATCGATGAATTAGAAATGCACAAAGCAGAAATAGAACGGGAAATCTTTCGTCTCAGCCAAAAGTACGAAAGTGTCCTTGATCTTATTCGAACCATACCAGGATTCGATAAAAATCCATTGACTGCTATCCAGGTGCTTTCTGAAATCGGGGCGGATATGTCTGTCTTCCCCACTGCCAAAAACCTCGTTTCATGGGCAGGATGCTGTCCCCGTAACGACCAGAGCAGTCGCAAGATCAAGTCCACTAGGATTTCCCGTGCTGGTTCTTATTTTAAACCAGTTTTGGTGCAAATTGCAAATGCTTTAATCAAATCGAAGAAACATCCTGAATTTACCACACGATATCGTCGTATAAAAGCACGCCGTGGTCACAAGAAAGCTATCATTGCCATCTGTCGTATGATCCTGACCGCTATCTGGCACATACTTACAGATTTAAAGCCTTATACACCGGAAGGTTTTCTTGAATCACGTCCTGTGAATAAAGAAAAAGTTCTGACCATTTCACAGGCACTTAATCTGATCAAACAACGAGGCTACATTATCAAGGATGATGTGGGTCCTGTTACCTGATTAGGTGTTGCGTCTATATTTACTTTTTAAACCAGCTGTTTAGGTGGTTTATTTGCTATGTCCTTTGTTTCTTGGTTGTCTAAAATTTCTTTTTTTCAAACTTTCATCCTCCGTTTTTCAAATGTAAACCTTTTATCTTGTCATAGTATACATTTGAAAATCGGAATTGTCAACCTTTATTTACATTCCACAAATTTTCCATCTTTGTCAAGTTTAAGCACCGCATGATTATCCCACTTGCCATCCTCCTCCATATGGAGCGTGACATCTAAATATATATTTTTAGAATTTGATTTTGGCGAAACTTTCATATCCATACTTGTTCCTACACAGTTCCAGCCCAAATCCTCAAACAGGGTATCTCTCTCATCCTGATTCTCAATGCATACCGTTCTTTTTCCTTTTTCCACACATAAAATATTCACACTGCTTTTATTATAGAAAAACTCTTTACTGCCAAATTTTCCGGCACTTGTATACTGCTTTTCATACGCTTTCCATACGTCATTTTTATCAAAAATCTTTTTACCCTGCGGGTTCTTCACAATAAAATTATGATTTTTAAAATCAAGCAAAACACTTGCATCACTTGTTTTATTATCATAATCGTGTTCCATTGCTTTCACAAGAATAGTCTGCGTTTTATCAGAACATTCGGCAGTACCTTTTTCAAAATTCTGATAAAATACTTTTAAATCCGCATATGAATATAACTGCCAAAATTCCTTTTCGTAAAAGTCTTCATTTTTCTCCCAAGACTCTTCAATTTTAAAATCAGAAAGACTCTTACATGACGGATAAGGAAAAGAAATATACTTTTGATTCTCATTCATATATTTCGGATACTCCAAAGTAAGCATTTGGTTTTCCAGACACAAATACTTATGTTTCTTCCCTTTCTCACTTCTTTCATAAAGGACATAAGAATTGTTATTCTTAAAATAATGCGCCGCCTTATATTTTTTGTGATTTTCATCCAGATAATCAGTTAATCCCACAAAATACGACGGATTTTTCTTTTGGACCGTTTTGAGATTTTCTTTATAAGAAATAAACTCCCAATTCTGGCCAAATTCCGAAACACAGCCACTGCCAGTGCCAAATCTGACTGCCTGAATAGAAAAATCTTTTTGCTTCGTATCCCAGCGCTCAACGGATAATTTTATTTGTTTCAAATCTTTTGGATTTTCCCTTTTCCCGCTTGTGTTTTTTATTTTTTGTACCATAGGACTGCTCGTTGCTTCAACACTTTTTGGCGTTGTTTCTGCTCCTACCTCCAACGCCTTCTGCGGATTTTTTGACTGTTCCTTTGTGCCAGTCCCACATGCTGATAAACAAAGTACACACGCACACGCCAGCAAAATTTCTTTTCTCATAAGCAAAACCTCCCTACTTCACTCTTTTCCCACGGTAATAAATCTTTATCTTTTTATTATTTTTAACAAATGGCTTTTTCCAATTGTTATACCGTTTTACTTTATGCGAAATGATTAGCTTTTTCAGTTTAGCTTTGGTTACAACCACGTCTTCACTAATCTGTTTTATTTTTTTCGACAATGTCAACGTGCTTCCCTTGCCAAACACATAAACAAGTTCTTTTTCTGCCTTCCGATACAAACATCTTTTATGAACCGCAAAATACTTGTTTTTCTTCGACACTTTTACCGTTTTTAGGCTGGTGTTTTTTAACGCCGTCGGCTCAATCCATTTCACGCTCTTTGGTATTGTAATTTTCTTTGTATCCGGCATTACCTGAATCAAAGTTTTTTCGGTTTGATTGATAACCATATTGCCAGAAAATGTAAGTGTGTCATTTTTTAAATATTTAGTTTCATGTGCAAGCCCCGGCAGCCCATCACAGTAGCCAAAAACATTCGCAGCCTCCACTCTAAATTTTGCCGGAAAATCAATTTTCTTAATATCTTTGCTTCCGAAAAATGTTCCATTTTTCAAACTTGTAAGTTTGTCTGACAAATGAATATATTTTAAGTTTCCCATTGCACCAAAAGTACAAGATCCCATCTCGCGAATTGTATCAGGCATCACAACGGATTTAACATTAAGTATTTCCAAAGTCGGTCGGCTGTCGGCATCACAATAATCAAACATTGTCACACCAAATAAGTTTTGTGGCCACGCAGCTTCTTCCCCCTGATATAAATCTGCACTATATCCCAATCTCACAACCGGCGCATTTTCAATTTTTTGAGGAATTATGATATCTAGCATTTTCTTTTTGTCCAATAAATCCACCGTAAAAATCCAGCTCTCTTTTTTATCTTTCGATAAATATGCGTGATAGGTTGCATCCTGATTGGTAATCGTATATTCCTTAGAAACATCCCAGTAATCCAACCGCTCCATCGCAGAAATCTCCGCTGCATTTGAAACATTTGCTTTCAAGCACAATGCAAAAAACAGCAAAAACATCGACACCAAAATCTTTTTCATTTTCATAAAATCACTCTCCTTACTTTCATTTACACGTCCATTAATCATGTACCTTGTACTTATATAACGAATGATAACTGGAAAATGTTGCAAAAGTAAGGAATTTTTTTACGACATTCCCACCAGCAAAACCGCCACCATCGCCCCGGCAAAAGTTGCCACCAATGCACCGGTAAGTGTATAACGCGTTTTGGTCACGCGCGCCGTCATAAAATAAACGCTCATGGTATAGAAAATGGTTTCCGAACAACTCATAAGAACTGACGCTAATGTACCAAGATACGAATCGGTCCCATATGTTTTATATATATCAAGCAAAAGACCGGTTGCCGCCGAGGATGAGAACATTTTCACGATAAAAAGTGGAAGCAGTTCGCCCGGGAAATGAAGGATATTTACAACCGGTGCAAATATACCGGCGAGCCACTCCATAAAACCGGACTGCCGCAAAATTCCTACACCAATCATCAAACCAATTAACGTCGGCAGAATTTTATAGACCGTCAAAAATCCATCTTTGGCTCCCTCAATAAACGAATCAAAAATATCCACTTTTTTGCACATGCCATAGCCGACAAGATAGAGAATCACGAATGGTATCATGCAATCTGAAATATAATAAAGGACTTCCATTTACCGCTCCCCCTTTTTCTTTGATACTTTTCTTGCTATTACAGAAAAAATAACACCGGCTGCCGTCGACACAATTGTAGCCACCAGCCCCATGCCAAGAATGGAAGCAGGCGAGGCAGAACCATACTGGCTTCGATACGCTATAATATTAACCGGAATCAATTGCAGAGAAGAAATATTGATAATCAAAAAAGTACACATATCCGCACTGGCAATGTGGCTTCCATGATTTAATTTTTTCAATTCTTCCATTGCCTTTAAGCCAACCGGCGTAGCCGCCCATCCAAGTCCAAGAACATTACTAATCATATTGGCGGCCATATATTCATTTGCCTTATGCTCTTTTGGCACGCCCGGAAATAAAAAGGCAAGAACCGGTCGAAGTGCTTTTGTAAGCGCATCGATAATTCCTGCCTTTTTTGCAATATTCATAAGTCCTGTCCACATGGACATGATGCCAAGCATCGTAATACATAAAGTCACTGCTTCTTTTGACGAATCCAGTGCTGCTGTTCCGATTTCTCCGATTTTGCCGGTTGCCGCCGCAAACAAAATCCCAATGAGAATCATAAATCCCCAAAGTTTATTGAGCATACGCACACGCCTTTTTCTTTTATTGTATGCGGCAGGAAAATAAACATTCCCACAAAATCAAAAATCACTGTTAATGAGTGGTGTTCCAAACACAACTTTTGTAACATCTTCTTTTTCATCATAGGAAAATGCAGCCATCATATTTATGCGTCTGCCATTTACCTTTTTGGAACTTTCAAATCCGCTTGTATAGCCGTATGCGACATAGTAATCCGAACTGCTATCGGAATTGCTGTTCATTACTTCTCCACCGCCAAACTGACGAAAAAGTTTGTCCGCCATTGTTTGCTGCTCCGATGCATTCAGCCTGCCATTTACCACACCTTCCATCACACGATTGTCACTATTTATATTTCTTGTATCAGCAGCCGCCTCCTGAGTTGATGCTTTCATAATGTCACTTTTTGCAAATGCCTGTTCAAAAGCAGTCTGCGAAACATACCATCTGGTTAATACAGTCTGCAAAATCACAATAGCCCACAGAACGAATGCCGCAAAAGCCGCTGCAAAAAATTTCTTCTTGCCCAAATAAAATCATCCTTTCCAAAGTCATCCACTTGTGACTTTCTTATAGGATTTCCGATTTTTTGAAAAATATGCAAAAATTTCAGTTGTTTTTTTATCTGTTACAATGTTTTTTAATTGCAATAATCAAGCGGAATCTTTTGCGCATCATGGGCGTTTTCGCTCATTGAGCTGCGTAACAGCAGGGGCATTGAAACTACCAATGCCTCCTGCTGACGCGCTCAAAACCCACGATTCACAAAAGATTCCGCTTGATTATTGCAAACAAAAAAAGATAAGTAACCGTTAATACAAACAAAATAATGCCTGACATTCTCGACAACGCTTTTTTCAAAAAATCGTGCTAAGCGTTGTTTTTTAGCTTGTCTTTTTCCCCAAAATATTCCTTTTTTAGGTGGCGTCAAGGTCAAAAACAACTCTTTTATCAATTTATCCCATTCATGGTTGCCCTTTCCCCGCCATGTCTTTACAGATAAGCAACCCTTTCAAGATTTTCAGCCTGTTTGCGTTGTCTTTAGCAAATTACAAGTGTAGTCAACTAAGTAATTTAAAAAGCAAAAATATAAATCGACAAAAAACATTATTCGCGTATGCGAATTCCCTGTTTTGAGTCGATTTATATTTTTGCCTTTTATAATAACTTAATTGTACTACATCACTCGTAGCGGCAAAAAATCACACTTGAATTCTGTCCGCCAAATCCAAACGAATTACTCATTGCCACACGAACCTCTTTTTCAATTGCTTTATGTGGCACATAATTCAATGAAGCACATTTTTCATCCAATTCATCCAGATTTAATGTTGGTGGAACGACGCCGGTGCGAATACACTGGATACATGTAATCGCCTCGGTAATACCGCCGGCACCCATCATATGTCCGGTTGCACCTTTTGTGGAAGTCACTGCCATTTCGCCAGCATGCTCTGAAAAAAGTTCTGCAATCGCATTCGTTTCAATTGGGTCACCCATACCGGTGGAAGTTCCATGTGTATTAATATAATCTACGGATTCTTTTGTAATACCTGCATGCTCGATTGCTTTTTCCATGCAGAATACCGCACCAATTCCTTCCGGATGCGGGCTCGTTACATGGTAGCCGTCGGTGCAGTTGGAAAATCCTGCAAGTTCTGCATAAATTTTAGCGCCGCGTTTTTTTGCATTTTCTTCCGTTTCAATAATCAGCGCACCGCCGCCTTCTCCAATGACAAAACCATCACGGTCTTTATCAAACGGGCGGCTCGCCTGCTGCGGATTCTCGTTATTGGTGGACAACGCATGTGCCGAAGCCAATCCCTGAATAAACAATGGGGATAATGCGGATTCCGTTCCCATCGCAAGAACGGCGTCTGCCTGTCCGGACATGATTAACATGCAGGCGGTACTGATTGCGTCACCACCGGAAGAACATGCTGTGCTCACCGTCAGACTTGGACCACGATAGCCTTTTGCAATTGCCACCTGGGCTGCTGCCTCATTGCCGATAATTTTCGGCACAAAGCGCGGGCTGACTTTTTTATGCTCTCCCTTGCTTAATCCATCCTGCACCTCTGCAATCGGAGAGATACCGCCAAGTGCCGTACCAACAACAATACCCATGCGCTCCGGTACAGTAATTTCCTCTCCGGCATCCGCGATTGCTTCCATCGCTGCTGCATAACCATACTGCATAAACACGTCCATTTCACGCGTCAGTTTCTTTGGCATAAAGTCTTCCGCATTAAAATCTTTGACTTCAGCCGCAATTTTTACCGGCAGTTCTTCAGTGTCAAAGCGGGTAATCGCTTCCACACCGCATTTTCCGGCCACAAGATTTTTCCAATAATTCTCTACGCCAATTCCAATCGGTGTCACAGCACCCATTCCGGTGATGACAAGCCGACTATTCGTTGTCTTCATTTTCATTCCAGTCATTCTCCTTGATTTCTTTTCTACGAATCTTACCACTTATAGTTTTAGGCAATTCCTTCGTAAAGTCAAGTATTTTTGGCCATTTATATGACGCAATATTCTTTTTCAAGGATTTCATAATCTCACTCCGCAGTTTATCCGTTCCCTCTTCACCGTTGGCAAGAACGATACTTGCCTTGATTGCCTGACCGCGGATTGGGTCCGGCACGGAAGTAACGGCACACTCCAAAACGTATGGAAGTTTCATAATTTCATTCTCAATTTCAAATGGTCCGATACGATAGCCGCTGGACTTAATTACATCATCGGTACGGCCAACATACCACAGATAACCATCCTCATCAAAGTAAGCCGTGTCACCTGTGTGATAATAACCATCATGCCATGCATTCTGTGTTTTTTCCTCGTCACCGTAATATTCCATAAACAAACCATTTGGCGCACCATCTTCTGTGCAGATAACAATTTCACCCTCTTCTTCCGGACCGGCAAGTGTTCCATCCGGCAGCATAATCTGTACATCATACTGTGGTGTCGGCACACCCATGGAACCCGGTTTCGGTGTTGTACCAACAAGGTTACCAATTGTCAATGTTGTCTCGGTCTGTCCAAATCCCTCCATCAGTGTAAGTCCGGTTTTTGCCTTAAATTTCTCAAAGATTTCCGGATTCAGTGCTTCGCCTGCTGTTGTTACATTCTGCAAAGAAGACAAATCGTACTGGTCTAATTTCAAATGTACCATTACACGGTAAACCGTTGGCGGTGCACAGAATGTTGTAATTTTGTATTTCTCAATCATATGAAGAATTTCTTTTGCATCGAAATTATCAAAATCATAGGTAAAAATACATGCCTCGCACAGCCACTGACCATAAATTTTACCCCACAAAGCTTTTCCCCAGCCGGTATCGGAAATAGCAAAATGGATGCCGTCCGGGTCAACCTGATGCCAGTATTTCGCTGTCACATAGTGTCCCAAAGGATACTTAAAGTTATGGGTTGTAATTTTCGGATACGAAGTCGTACCGGAAGTAAAGAACATAATCGATGGGTCATCACCATGGATTGCATTCTCACCATGTGGTCTGCGGAAATGACTTGAAAAATATTTTACTTCCTTGTTAAAGCTGCGCCATCCTTTGCGGCTGGCACCAACCATGATTTTCACTTTCAGATTTTTGTAGCTGCGGCACGCCTTATCCACTTCGCGTGAAACCGGGCCGTCTGCCGTACAAAGAATCGCATCTACATTACCGGCTTTAAAACGATATTCAAAATCGGATTTCAGTAAAAGATTTGTTGCCGGAATTGCTACTGCACCAATCTTGTGCAGTGCCAAAATCGCAAACCAGAACTGGTAGTGGCGTTTTAAAACGAGCATTACGCGGTCGCCTTTTTTAATTCCTAAAAACTGAAGATAGTTTGCTACCTTAGAAGAATAACGTGCCATATCATAAAAGGTAAAGGAGCGTTCCTTTCCATCCTTTGAAATGTGAAGCATTGCTACTTTGTCCGGATCTTTCTTTGCCATCTTATCTACCACATCATAAGCAAAGTTAAAATTATCATCATTTACAAATTTAATGTCCTGCAAAACACCGTTTTCATCTTCCTTAACCTGAATAAATGGTGCTGCAATATCGCCTTTTGAAAATGCCATTTGCGTTCCTCCTATATCAAATCCTGCAAATTGTTTTTATGTTCCATGTAGTTTTCAAAACCACATCATATTGTAAACAATACATCACGCTTTCTCTATTGTCAAGAAAAACAACGCAAAATCGTGATATTTAATATATTTTTTACACTTCCAGAAGAATCCGTTTGAATTTACCCTTATAATATGATAGAATTATGTTGACTTATGTACACAGATGAATGGAGGATTTTGTTTATGTTCAAAATTGTTGAAAAAAAGTCCCTGAATCCTACTGTCAGTAAAATCACAGTAGAGGCTCCATTAATTGCAAAAAAAGCAGAGCCGGGACAGTTTATTATCTTCCGCGCAAAAGAAGATAGCGAGAGAATTCCTTTGACAATCGCGGATTTTGACCGCGAGGCTGGAACCGTTACCATTATTTATCAGATTGTTGGTGCCGGTACAATGGAATTAGACACCTTAAAAGAAGGTGAATACATTCACGACTTTGTAGGCCCGCTTGGTGTTCCTACACACACAGAAGGATTGAAAAAAGTAGCAGTTGTCGGCGGTGGTGTTGGCTGTGCCATTGCTTACCCGATTACAAAGAAACTGCACCAGATGGGCGCTGAAGTTCACGCCATCGTTGGATTCCGTAATCAAGACTTAGTAATTCTCGAAGACGAATTCAAAGCAGCCAGTGACAAACTCGTCATGATGACCGATGACGGAAGTTATGGCGAAAAAGGTCTGGTAACAGACGCATTGGAAAAATTAATTCAGGATGGAAATGAATACGATGAAGTCATTGCCATCGGACCATTGATTATGATGAAATTTGTATGCCTGACAACTAAAAAATATGACATCAAAACCGTTGTCAGCATGAACCCGATTATGATTGACGGAACCGGTATGTGCGGCGGCTGTCGTCTGACAGTTGGCGGCGAAACCAAATTTGCTTGCGTAGACGGTCCGGATTTCGATGGACACCTCGTTGATTTCGATGAAGCAATGCATCGTGGAACAATGTACAAAGAATTTGAGACACACGCCCGCGATGAATATTGCAATCTACTCAAGAAAGGGGAAAATTAATCATGGCAGAGAGAAATATGGATATGAATAAATGCCCAATGCCGGTACAAGACCCGGATGTCCGTAATAAAAACTTTGACGAAGTAGCTCTTGGCTACACCTATGATATGGCAGTAAACGAAGCTCGTCGCTGCTTAAACTGTAAAAACAAACCTTGCGTCAGCGCCTGCCCGGTTCAGATTAACATTCCGGCATTTATTGAGCGCGTAGCAAATGAAGATATTGAAGGTGCTTTTGCGATTCTTTCGGAATCCACTTCCCTTCCTGCTGTCTGCGGCCGTGTATGCCCACAGGAAAATCAGTGCGAAGGCAAATGTGTCCGCGGCATCAAAGGCGAGCCGGTTGGTATCGGACGATTGGAGCGTTTCGTTGCTGACTACCACAGAGAGCACTGCACAGACGCACCGGTTAAACCGGAGCCAAACGGTCACAAAGTTGCTGTTATCGGTGCCGGCCCAAGTGGTCTTACCGTTGCCGGTGATTTGGCTAAATTAGGATACAAAGTAACAATTTTTGAAGCACTTCACCTTGCCGGCGGCGTTTTGGTTTATGGTATTCCGGAATTCCGTCTTCCAAAAGCAATTGTGCAGAAGGAAATTGATAACTTAAAAGCAATCGGTGTTGATGTAGAAACCAATATGGTAATTGGTAAAGTATTAACCATCGATGAAATTTTCGAAATGGGTAACGAAGCAATCTTCGTTGGTTCCGGTGCAGGACTTCCTCGTTTTATGAACATCCCAGGTGAAAGTTTGAAAGGTGTTTATTCTGCAAACGAATTCCTGACTCGTATCAACTTGATGAAAGCTTACCGCGACGGAAGCAAAACACCAATCCAGCACGCAAAGAAAGTCGCTGTTGTCGGTGGCGGTAACGTAGCTATGGATGCTGCCCGCAGTGCAAAACGTCTTGGTGCAGAAGAAGTTTACATTGTATACCGCCGTGGTATGGAAGAACTTCCTGCCCGTAAAGAAGAAGTTGAACATGCAGAAGAAGAGGGAATCATCTTTAAGACATTAAATAACCCGGTTGAAATCCTTGGCAATGACGAGGGTATGGTATGTGGCATGAAATGTGTTGAGATGGAACTTGGCGAACCGGATGAAAGCGGACGCCGTCGTCCGGTTGAAAAACCTGACAGCGAATTTGTTCTTGATGTTGACAGCGTAATCATGTCCATTGGTACAAGTCCAAACCCATTGATTCGCTCCACAACTCCTGGTCTGGAAGCAAATAACCGCGGATGCTTAATCACAAAGGATGAATCCGGTTTAACAACCCGTGATAATGTATACGCCGGTGGTGACGCCGTAACAGGTGCCGCAACCGTAATCCTTGCCATGGGTGCAGGAAAAGCTGCCGCTAAGGCAATTGATGAGGCGCTGAGAGGATAAATAATACGGCTATTCTTACGATAAAAAAGGAAAAACTGCAAACCGACTCGAAACAGAGAATTCGCTTCACGAATTATGTTTCTCGCTGGTTTGTGGTTTTTCCTTTTTTAGGTAAGTCTAACTTATTGTATTCCTAACTCTATCACCCATTCCACCCGCTCCCAGTCCTAACAGACACCAAAACACAGGCGCTGTTACTACCATAGAATCATTAAACATCCCGGCAAAGAGATATCCTAATACAGAAATCAAAATTGCCCGTATAAAATACTCTTTTTGCGTATGGCACTTTCCTTTGGCTGCCGCAAAGCCACGCTTTAAAAAAATCACAAAAAATGCAAGCATCAGAACAAGCGAGAGGCACCCTGTCTCAATTCCCATCTGAAGATAATAATTATGTGGCTTCTTATAATAAGTTGTCAACAAATCATACTGATATCTGGCAACATAATCATTATGCGGGAACACAAAACCAAACTGGTCGGGCCCCGCGCCAAGCAGCACATAATCTTTTAACAGCGGTATCGTTCTTGACCACACAAAACCTCGAAGCGATGCCACCTCATTCATCCACGATGGCAGTGCCGTTTCGGCGCGAATACACAAATCCCATTTTCCGTTTGCATTGAGATAATAATACTTCCCATCCCCACGCTGATTGGTAAACCGCCAGACACTCTTTTTGTACTTCATTTCATAGCCATAAACGGTCTTTTCACCGTCCGCAAATGCTTTCTTTTCAAATGAAAATGCTTTCCACTTTCTATCCGGTGTCTTTTTAAGCGTGATATTTTCACCGCTTCCCTCTATGACAAAAGAATAATTTTTCTTTTTATAGCGGATTTTCACATGGTCATCCTTCGTTTCAATATAAGATAACTTTTTACTTCCCTTGGTAGAAAACCGAACCTGCTGCCATTTTCCAAAAATATCCCCTGTGATGTACCAGTTGCAGAAAAATAAAATTGCAAGCACAGAAACAAAGACGCATAGAATTGTCCTTTTGTACTGACAGACTTTATTCCGATATTTTACGCCGCCAATACAAAACGAAACCAGTACCGCAAGCGTGCCGGTCCGCGACTGGGAACCAAAAAGGCAGAAAATCAGCAGATAAAAAAGCACGAACCAAAAGGTTCTCTCCCGCTTTTTACCCGCCTCATGGAAATAAACAATCATTGCCACCGTCACCGGCAGAAGAAGCGCTACATAGCTCCCCACATAGTTCCAATGGTACAAAGTTAAATATATAAAATGTGAAACTCTCGCCTTTCTCCCACCTAGAAACTCTTTCACAAAGCCCATTGACAATAAATCAAATCCAAAGAACTGCGAAATGCCAATCACGCCAAGGATTCCAATTGAGACACCAAGGATTTTTATCAATATAGAAATATTCCCTGTTTTTTTCACCCAAAAAAAACTGTAAAAGAACACAACCAGATACGAAAGTATTACGAAAAGCCCCTGCATATTGCCGGTCATCCCCCGCACACTCAGAAAAAGATGATTTGCATGCAGAGAAGATGCAATTGCAAAACCACCATATAATATAGGTAGAAGAAGATATTTTGGCATCTCGTGAATCTGCCACCAAAAGCGCATACGAGCCAAAATCACAATCATAAAAAGGCAGCAAAAAAACAGGACAAACAATTTACCATACAAAAAGAAATCTGACTCAACCGCATTTGCGGGAAGCCACGGTTCATTCTCTGTGTATGTTTTACTGTTTATCCTGCCTACAACAAGGGGCAGAAACGCAAGCACCAAAGCAATTGGTGCTAACGTTATCCATTTGTCCCATTTTTTCATCATATTCCCTACTGTGCAGCTTCAGTAGCTCCTTCTTCAACAGCTCCGTCAGTCTGAGTCTGAGCGTCCTGCTGAACAGGTGTCATATCAGCTTTTCCCTTTTCCAAAACAACTTCCATTGTCTGTCCATTTCCCAAATCTAATTTGTATGTGAGCGTCTTCTTGTCTTTGTCATATGCCATGGACATGTAAATTTCATCTTTACCTTCCATTTTAACTTCAATTCCGTCAGAACGTCTCTCATAATCAAATTTTGTCTCACCGTTTGCAGTTACCATTGTCATTTTATCATCTTCTGTAATATTTACATTTACAGTTGCCTGACTAGGGTCAACGCCAAGGGATGCTGCATATTCATCAATCGTCATACCATTGATTGTCTTTGCTGTCCAATCACCTTTGATGTCGTCATAAGAAATACCACATCCTGCCAAACTTAACATCATTACAAATACTAATACTGCTGATACAATCTTTTTCATTTTCTAAATCCTCCAAATTTTAATTTTTTATTAAATATTGTTATTTACTTTCATTTGCCACAACAAGCATAATTCCTTTTGTAATCGTATCGGAATAAAGATTTGTTCACCTCCCCGTAAAATAATTTCTGTTTTGGTAACATCTTTAATATAGCCCGCATTGATGTAATAACTTTTCCCGCAGGTAACAAAATCACCGCCATCCGGCATTTTTTCTTTTGCCCTCGTGAGCGAACAATTTGTCCGAAAATCCCCATGCAGCGTATGTATCATCGTCGCATGCCCACATGTTTCCATGTAAATGATTTCGTCTAAGCAAAATCTTTTCATTGTGCGGTCTACCATAAATGATATGTTTTTTTTCATTTGATAAAACATATTCTGAAAACGGTTCAGCGCACAATCAACCTGCTGCTGCACAAACGGCTTTATCAAAAAGCCATCGGCATATACGGAAAAGGCATCCATTGCATAGCATTCAGATGCTGCTGTCATAATCATCTTCTGATTACTCTTTCTCCCCTGAAGTTTTTGTACAATCACAGGGTCTTTTATCTTTTGCTCCGGAAGGTTCACAATCATAAGACTCGGTTTGTTTATCGGAAGTTCGGATAACATATTTTCGACCGAGCTGAATTCCTTTATGCTTACCTGATAATTGCCACGCAGATATTTATCTACGCACTTTTTTATCGCTGACCGCTCTTTTGCGGATTCATCACATAAATAAATTCGCATAAAACCCCTCCTCAAAAGATTCCGTGCTCCCAAAATATCATACTTTGCGGATAAATCCTACGCTTTCTGTCAAAACGGTAAAAAAAATGCAGAAACGGTAAAGTCTCTGCATTTTTTATAAATTTCTTTTATAACTCCGGCTTAATCTCGCCATTTTTCAAATTCAGGAAGGCAACGTCCGACATCGTGCTCTTACCGGTAATATCCGTTACTTCATAAGTAAAGGCATATTTTCCATCCGGCAAATCTTTTTCCTTAAACTGGTAACTTTCTTTCCAGCTAAATTCCTCATCCGGCATTTCCTGAACCTCATCATTTCCTTCCATGCTCTGTGCGTAATAGACAATAGCTACTTTATCGCCCTTTTCCAATGGCCGCATATCTTTTCCCGCCTGTCCGGACTCATCCACACCGGAAGTCGCACCAAGAATATAGAAGTCTTTTGCCTCATAATCATAGGCAACACTTAAATAACTGTCTTCTCCATTTAATTTAATCGGAACTGTATACAAATTATAATCATCGCCCTCATAAACTAACTCCATGTAACATTCTCTGTCATTGATGGAGCCCCAGACACCACGGAAGTTATCCTGGAATACACCTTTTTCCCAGTCGCACTCTAAGTCGTTATCTTTTCCCAAAAAGACAATTGCTTTTCCGTCGTCACTGATATAAGCAAAATTGAAAGCAATGCTCTGAATACTATCTAATTTTGCCGGGTCAATGTTCAACTGGATGTAATCATTTTCATTAATTGACATCTCAAGGTCACCGTCAAATCCGCTTACTTCCTGTACTTCGCCGACACCACTTTCGCTCAATGCCTCATCGGATATATTGGCACCGATGGAATAATTGACAAAGGAAGAATAAATATTCTCTGCGGCAATCTGCTGGTAACGGGCTGCTGATTCCTGGTCGCCGTCATAGGAATAATAAACCGAAAGTCCGCTTGCATGACGGCGGTAGTCTCCATTTATTTTATAAACAATCGCATCGGAAAGTGCTTTTTCAATCTGCGCTTTGCTCTCACCAATCAACCCTTCTGCATTCTGTGCCAAATGCCCTAAGTCAACCATGTTTGTGTATCCTTCTTTGTCATTGTTACCACCATAATTTTCTGCCTTCGTGGCACTTCTGGCAAATTCCGCGCATACAGAAGAATCTTTTTCTGCTTTTTTCAAAACGACCTTACCCATATTCTGCAGGGCCTCAATTATTGCCGGTGTCTTGGACAAATCGGTTACGGAAAGTGTAATTTCCGCATCCGTTCCTGCTTGTTTACAACCTTGTTTAAAACTGTCGCAGATTTCTTTACCAAGTTCGGCACCGTTCATAGCCGGATTTTTTGCAAGTTTAGAAAGCCATCCGCTGTACAGCCATCCATTTCCCGGCTCTGTCTCCTCAGACGCTACCATGTAGGACGCATAATTCTGGAATACATTCGCTGTATCTACCGTTGCCATCAGGCAGGTATCAAAACCAACAACCTCAAACGGCTTTTTGTCACCGTAGACATCTTTCATAACAGCGGAAAGTTCGTCTAATACCAACGAATCCATTTCATAATTTTCATCAAAAGATACACCGCTTACACTTCCACCACCATGATTCCAGAACAACAACATCTTATGGTCTGCCGGATAGTTTTCCTCTGCATAATTGAGGAATCCCTTTAACGTCTCCGGATCACCCATGCTTGCCTGCTCAGTTTCATCTTTTAAAGTAAGTGTATCTCCACTGTACTCATAACGCTGAATCCGGTCGGTTTTTACCTGATCATTCTGCCACTTTGACGCACCACCCGTCTGAATTACCACTTTTACGTTTTCCGGAAGCTTAACCTGCATCATTTCATTTAGATCTGCTGTTGCTGCACCGTAATTGCTCTCCAAATCGCTACCACACAGATACCAATAAACAACCCAAGTATCCTCCTTACTGAAACTCTGTTTCGCTTCTTTCTCTTCGTCCGCGCAGCCGGTCATTGAAAATAACATACACAAAACCAGAACAAGCGCCGTCCATTTTTGATATTTTTTTATCTCCATCTTAAAATTTCTCCTTTCTGCTCATTTCTTCATTGTATCGGCTCTTTCTAAATCCTGCAACAAACCTTGCAGAATTGTGGGCAAAGGGTGAAAAATTGCTTGACCCTTCCTTATGAATTTGTTAAAATTTTATATAGGTAAATGTCGCAAAATGATAGGAGGCAGCAATGAATATCGCAATTGTAGATGACTCAGAAAGCGACCGCCAATTACTACAGGAATTGCTAATACGTTATTTCGATATAAGCGGAATCAGTATTACGATTTACCCGTTTCAGTCGGGTGAACTTTTTTTGGCAGGGCTTTCTCACCATTCCTTTGACCTTGTCTTTCTCGATATTTTCATGGATGAGATTACCGGTATGGACGCGGCACACAAATTATTAGAAGCAGGCTGCGACTGCACAATTATTTTTTTAACGTCCAGCCGCGAATATGCACTCGAAGGATACGAAGTAGGGGCTTTTCGTTATTTGCTTAAGCCACTTACTTACGACAAGTTGGAAGATACATTAAATCCCTTTTTACGCAAATTTCGTGGGGAAGCAAGGAAGCTTCCACTTATGGTAGAGCGGACACCGCTGTACATTCCTTATTCGGATTTGTACTATTTATCATCGGTGATGCGCCAGACAGAAGTTCATTTAGAAAAAAAGGTGCTAAAACAGTCTTCCGCCATTAATTTTCAAAAAACAGTCGCTCCACTCCTTAGTGATTCCCGGTTTTTCCTTTGTTCCAAAGGCATTATCGTGAATTTACAGCATGTGAGTGAATTAGAAAAAGATCACTTCGTTCTCAATAATGGAGAGGAAGTACCAATTAGCCGGCGGAATCTATCGCAGGCAAAAAAGACTTTTTTGGATTTTTCGTTGAATCAGTAGCGGGAAAGGATATTTTTTATGCGCAGATTGAAAATGGTTGTTTATTTACTAATTCTTGGCATTCTCAGTTCACTTTTGGGGAATGTCTCTTTTGCGTGGGCATCCACACAGGACAAATTAGTTATTACAGAAATTTATGATCTGGATCTTGCATCTGCTCCCCTCATGTTTCCGGTTGGCTCTCACCATTTTCAGGAAACCATTCAGACTTACAGTAATTGCCCTCTCTACGCCGTCTGTGAAGATGAAAACGAGAGCACGGAACTGATACCATCTTATGACATTCACTCGGTTGATGTGCAAAAAGAAGGCATCTATGAAATGACTATGACTTTGCAATATAACAAAGAAATGTTCCAACTGGCAGAGAACTATTCGGAAACCTATACCATTCCGGTCTGTATCTCTGACCCGGAAAAGTTTGAAATTTTTTCAACCTTTACATCGTTCCACCACACAACGCTGAGTTTTGTGCATCATTTTAAGGATTTTTCCACAATAGAAGGGGCCTATGTAAAATCCAAAACCGCCCTTACTCAATCTCAACTAAACAAAGCCGAATGGACAACAATTACATCTTCGGAAAATTTCAATACAACACCGGATGGCGTCATGTTATCATCTGCTTTTTTTGAGGAAGATGGCTATTTATATATAAAATTAACCAACGAAAATCTTACCTCCAATATTCTTTGTCTGGAGCAGAAAGGTGAACTCGTTCGCTCGAAACCAATTGAGGGTGACCGTGACGGTGGCGATTTTTCCTCGGAAGACCCGTTTGAAATTACTTCACCGGTATCGACACCGGACAGCGGGCAGACTACACACCACACAGCCGTGCCAAAACCAACTGCCACAGCGGCAATTATAATTCCAACAACGTCTGTTTCTTCCATTCCCAAAAAAGAAACAACGCGCACGAAAAAAAAGAAGAATTCTTCCTCTGCCCAGAAATCAGAGGGAATGATTACCGGCATTACAAGCAGTACAGAAAAATCCGGTTCAAATACCAATACAACTACATCAATGAAAAAAGATACGGCAGACAGTGCCACCACTTCCCATGCCAGCGAGAAAAAGACAATAGAACAGGTTGGCTCAAACCGTATTTCTCTATCCGGAAAACGACTTCGTCTGATTGCGGAATCAAATCCAAACTATGTTCCGTTTACTTATGATAATATTACGCTTGAAATTCCGACGAATTATCTTTTATCACTGAATCTTAAAGATAATGAAGTACTGATGGTAAGTATCGTTCCCGGTTCCGATAAAGAGGTAACTCTTGCAGTTCGTGCCGCAGGTAAAGTGTTGACGAATATTCCAAACAGCCGGCTTACCTGGAAGCAGGAGAACAAAATGCGCACCATTGACAAAACCGGCGTTTACAAGCCCCCGGGCTCTGCCAAACAAAATCTTCCGGTCAAAAGAAACCGCGTGCCTCGTCTTGTAATTATAGGCGCCATTATGTTAGTTCTGATTTCGACCGGCTGCTTTGTCTACCACAAAAAAGAAAGGAAACATTAAGATGAAACCTCGCTTTATCAAACTATTTCTTGCTTTGTTTCTTCCTTTTGCCTCCTTTCTGCTGCTTGCGCATTTTCTATTCTATTACAACAATAAATATGAAAATAATCCGGTTTACCCAATAGGCGGTGTCATGTTTTGTTCCGATTCCGACTTATCCGGGGATTCCGTAATTTTCCTTGCCCATCAGTGGAATTTTTTCCCGGGCAAACAATATACGCCTTCCGATTTTAATGAAAAAAAAGTAACGGGAGGCACTTTTTTAACCCTTGGCTCATTTGGCAATTTCAGTCTTGGCAGTACTTCCGAGGCATCGAATGGCACTGCCACCTACCGCTTAACACTGTCTCTCCCAGACACGGCACGGACATATTCTTTGTATCTGCCGGAAATTTTTTCCGCTTACACACTCTACCTAAACGAGGAAAAAGTCTGCTCGCAGGGAAATCCAGACCTGGCGCATTATAAAGATTTAATTGGCAATAAAGAAATTTCTTTTACCGCCTCCGGAACCGTTCATATCACAATTATTGCCACCAATTATTCGCATATTTACAGTGGCATTACCTATCCACCGGCCTTTGGAACAGTTACTGCCATCCAGAAATATCTTTCCACAAGACTTTTCATCTCTGGCATTACGCTTGCAGCCATTTTTCTTTTTTCTGCCTGCTCACTGTTCTTTTTCTGCCGGCTAAAACATAAAAATGCGCTGATTTTTACTATTTTGTGTGGTTTGTTTTTTGTTATCTCCTTGTATCCGGTTCTATTTTCTTACGGCAGTTATTCTGTTTTTCCGTGGTATCCACTGGAAATTGCCTGCTTAACCGCCATGTATCCATGCATGGTTTTGCTGCAGGGAACGATATTAAATCTCCCCAAGAAATTAATTCGGCACGAAACGCTTATCTTTGGCAGCTGTGTTGTTTTGTCGCTTGTATTCACTCTGTTTTTACACGGCAGCACACACTTTGCCAAAATATATTCTGAATTTTTGTTTTTATACAAAGCGGGCTGCGCCCTTTTGCTTTTATTTCAGGCATATTATTCGTATCAGAAAGAATTACACACGTCACCAATTCTCTTAATTGGTACGGTTTTGTTTGCCGCCTCCCTGACTGCTGACCGCATGTATCCGGGCTACGAACCGATTTACGGCGGCTGGTTTCAGGAAATTGGCACTTTTCTGTTAGTCATTTCTATCGGCTATGAATTGTGGCAGGATTTATCGAAGACCTACCGCGCAAAACTTTTGTTGGAGGAAGAAACTCATTATCTTGCAAAACAGATTGAAATTCAGAAGGCGCACTATCAGGAACTTACGGAACGCATTGACGAATCAATTCGCCTGCGCCACGACCACCGTCACCATATGCAGACTGTCACAACCTATCTGCAAAATAATGAGCGCGAAAAAGCACTGGAATACTTGGCACAATACGCAGAGCAGAGGGAGCAGAAAGGACGTATCGTATTATGCCGTAATATGCTCGCGGATGCGATTTTACAATACTATCAAACACTCTGCAAAAACAACGACGTAGCTTTTGAATGTCTGGCAAATCTTCCGCAAACACTGTCGATTCCCGACACTGACTTTTCGATTTTGTTTGGTAATCTTTTGGAAAATGCATGGGAGGCCGCAAGCCAGACACCGGAAAATGCGTATATCCGCGTCCAGATTCAGCCACAGAAAAACAACATTGTTGCAATGATTGAAAATAGCTGCAAAAAAGAACCAATCCAAAAAGCGAATCGGTTCTTCTCAACAAAACATTCCGGTATGGGTATCGGTACCCAGTCTGCCCGCCTCATCGTTGACAAGGCAAAGGGTGTTATTTCCTTTGAGCCAAAGGACGAAATCTTTGTAGTACGTTTCGTCCTTCCAAATACTGTAAAATAATTACCGGCTTAATTTTCTCTTTAACTGTTCCGGATTAATGGCGGATAAAAGTGCGGTTTCTTCGCTGATTTCGCCTTTCCGGTACAGTTTCAAAATGTACTGATCCATTGAAACCATCCCCAATTCTCCGGACGTCTGAATGACATTATCAATCTGATAGTTTTTGCTGTCTCGAATCATGTTCTGAATCGCCGGCACAATTTTCATAATTTCCACCGCAGGAATCATGCCGCCGCCTTCTCTCTGCAGTAGCTGCTGGGAAACGATGCAGTCTAACACAAGTGATAACTGGATTTTAATCTGATCCTGCTGATCTGCCGGGAAGGAGTCCACAATTCGATCAATCGTATTTACCGCTCCCTTGGTGTGCAGTGTTGCAATAACAAGATGTCCGGTTTCCGCTGCTGTCATCGCCGTGCGAATCGTTTCCGCATCGCGCATTTCCCCTAACAGAATGACATCCGGCGCCTGACGCAGACATGCACGAAGTCCGGTTAGATAATTCTCGGTATCAATTGCAATTTCACGCTGGCTAATTAACGATTTCTGGTTTCGGTGCAAATACTCAATCGGGTCTTCCAACGTAATAATATGTGCTTCCCGCTCTTTGTTAATCGCATCGATAATACATGCTTGTGTCGTCGATTTCCCGCTTCCAGCCGTTCCTGAAATAATAATCATGCCGTGCTGTAGTTTCGACAGAGCAATTACCTCTTCCGGAATTCCCAGGTCCTTGTAATCCGGAATCCGGAACGAAACAACACGGATAACCGCCGCCTGTGAGCCACGTTGGAAATATGAATTGACACGAAATCTCGCCAAGTCCTCAATGGCAAAGGAAAAATCATCATCTCCCTCTTCTAAAAAATGTGTTTTCTCCCGGCTGGCGCACTCATAGATTTCATCTAAAAGCACCTTTGTGTCATCCGGCATCAGACGCTCCGCCGAAGCTTCCATTGGACGAATTTCGCCATCCACCTTATAACTCAATGCACCACCGGCAACAATAAAAATATCCGATGCTCCGTCAGAGACCGCTTTTCTTAATATTTCCACTAAACGTTCCATATCTTTTCTCTCTTTCTTTAGTCTGGAAGCATTTGTTCCATTCCATCCCAAACATCGATGGTATCGTCCGGTTTCCACTCACCGGTATACTGCTTCTCCCACTTTACTACATGAAATTTTTCTTTTTGTTTTTTGATTTCAATAAACAATTTTTGTTTATCATCAATTATACAAGTGTACGTATAAGTATTTCCTTTCTGTTTCACACCATCCGGCATATTACCTGCCCGAATCTGTGAATATATCTCTTCTGCTTTCGTATCTGCCGCATAGTAATTACTCACCGCTTTTACGGATTTTTCCGACAGGTTATAGTTTGCTTTTGCCGTCGACAGTGACAAAAGCGCAAATACCAAAAAACATAACACGGCAAAAATCGTCAGAATCGAACTGCCGCCAACGCTTGTGAATGAGAGCTTTCGTTTTTTCATGATGTGCCCCCTCTCTGCCAAGCCGCCGCAACATGATAAATTTCTTCCTTATCTTCATCAAAAACGGTAACCTTTGCATTTGTCAAATACTCATCTGTATCCGTCTTTATCATTTGGACCGTCATATGGTCCTGCTCAAAAGGAATTTCCAGAGTATCTCCCTCAATCTGACCGGGCATCTCCCCTACTACTTTCTGCCAGTCGCCGGCACACGCTTTGCACATCTCTATTACTTCCTGTGCATGGGCTGCCGCAATATTTTCTTTTTCACCACGCCCAGACAACCCATTTGCATAGACAAATGCCTGCAAACACACGGCTGCCGCCAGCGCAAACACTAAAATCATAATAATCTGCTCCATCAGCGCTAACGGAGCTTTGCTTCTTTCATAATTCACAATGCCACCCCGCTTTCTTCACTTCGCAGAGAAACGGTTGTCTCATTCTCACGTCCTTCGCTATCTTTGGATGTAATTCGTATGAGACTTCCTTTCTTTTCAAAATGCAAATCTTTCGCATCCATAATCGCCACACCATCTTCCGGCTTCATCTCGGATTCCTCAGCGGCAAACAACTCATACACCTTACCCTGATAATAATAAATTTTCAAATCATACCGAATGCCATCGATTGTTTCCAAAAGATGCAGCGTATTTACCTCATCATCCACATCCGGCGAAGCAAATCCGCCCACTTTTACGGCATCTGCTCTGTCATAACCACGAATCTGGGCAGACACATAAGACGTGATAATTCTTTTGTTGTATGCATTATTATCACGCTCGACCAAACTTTTATATTGATTTGCTCCCAATGCTAGAACTGCCACAATTGTCATGGCAAAGATAGCAAACAATACAAGAACAAATACATTTTCAATACTATGTCTCTGGCTGCTTCTCTTCATTGCTAATCGACCCGCTCCTGATTTTCCATTACTGTAATTTCCGGCATCAAATTTTTGGCAAATACTTCATAAAAGACGGTAAAACGGCTTTCATCAATCTGGATTCCGTAATTTTTCTTTAAATATTCAAGGGTAGGCGGATATACACCTTCTGTCGCATAGCAGGTCATTGTTGCCTTACGAATGGAGTTTTCGAGTTGTTTCATGCTCTCTGCCTCCTGCCCCTGATTCAGCCTTGCCGCCCCCGCGTTCATCGCATAAAGCAGTCCGCCAATCACCGCTGTCAGCAATACAATTTTTATAATTAAAAAACTTCTCTGCTTCATCATTTTCATCCATCCTATCCAATCGAAGACATGATATGAATCAACGGTAACATCACGGTTATCAAAACAATTCCTACAAGAATTGAAGTAATAATGACAATCGTAGGCTCAATCTTTCCAACTTTTCGTGCAATTTCCAACTGCACTCTGTCGTCCATACGCCGTGAAATTTCTGCCATTGCCGTATCAGATGTACCACTTTTGGCACCCAAATCTAAAATCCGGCAAAATGACGCTTCCAACACTTCATTTTCTCGGAATGACTTCGCCATTGGCTCGCCCACTTCCAGCATCCCAAGGCATTTCTCATAACGCTTCTTCGTCTTTTGATTTACGTCCTGAAAAAGCATCGCTGTACGGAATGCATCTTCGGTATTTAATCCACTCATCATTCCCATCGCCATCGCTGACGCAAATCTTGCTTCACCCATCCGGCGCACAATTCCGTGTCCGCCGAAAACTTTTTTATACAGTTTCACAAAAAAGCCTCTTGCCCTCTTGCTGCAGGCAATCACTGCTGCCACTAAAACAATGACAAATATGATACCGCACAACACCGGCATGATACTTCCGAGCCAGTCGCCAAACCGCAGTAAAAGCTTCGCCGTGCCGCCCATCGTACCGCCAAGCTGCTCATAGACCTGATTGAAAATCGGCAGCACCTTGACAAGCAGCACAACTAAAATTACTAACATCAAAATCATCAATATAAACGGATACAGAAGGGCACTGCGAATCTGCGACATCAACTGCTGCTGCCTGTCGTAATAATCTGCCAGTGCCTGAAAGGACTGCTCCAACCGCCCTGTCTCCTCACCGGTTTCAATCATATCGCCGACGTACTTCGGAAACGTACCAACCTCCCGAACTGCTTCGGAAAACGGTTTACCTTCCGTCACCAAATCCGCTAACTGCTCCAGCATTTTTTTGCTTTTTTTGTCCTTTTCGTCCTCAATTAAAAGATACAATCCATCTTCGATTCCAATGCCGGCATGCAGTAAAAGCGACATTTCCAGACAAAAAGCAGAAACATACTCATTACTTACTGTTTGCTTACTCATGACACACTCCCCTGATTAGTAACTCAATTTTTCTTTGTAATTTCTACCATTTCCTATGTATTTCATAATGGACTTACTCGATTTACTGGTCGAAGCAAATGTTGGGTCCATCAGTTTCCATTTCTTACCGTTAAAGTAAATCATTTTGGAAATGCGCCCTTTTTTCTTGGAATACACGTTAATCCATGCATGATAGGCATTTCCGGTATAGCCGACAACAAGTTTTGTCGGAACTCCCTGGCTGCGCAGCATCGCTGTCATAACAGCCGCATAATCAAAACAGATTCCTTTTTTCTTCTTATAAATCTTATTCAGATTTGGCACATAACCCGGCTTTACCGTCTTGGCAAGTTTTTTGTCATATTTGTAATTTTTAATGACATAGTTGTATACCTTTTTAACCTTTGCCAAATCGTTTTTACAATTTTTTGTAATCGAGGCTGCTTTCTTCACAACTTTCGTGCTTTTCGTGTAATTTACAAACTGGTTCGGACGCAGATACGGTCCAAACTGGTCGGTCATTTCGACATTTACTTTCAATGTCATCTCCATCGCATAACGACCACCCACTTCATAAAGCAGATAAATCGTATAGGCAGTATTTCCTTCCGTCAATGGAATAACCTGATACTTATTCACGGAAAGTGTATATTTGTAACCATCATTCAGCGCCTGTCCCCCAGTCGTAACGACGCATTTCAGCGTAGGTCCCAGTGCCTTCTTAAATTTCACCATCACATAGCCGTCTGCCGTGTTGGAATAGTCAATCACACAATTATTACTTTCCTTAACTTGTTCCCCACTTGCAACAGTCGGATAGATAACTATTTTTGCCCGGCTTTTGCTGTTTGACAGCACAATCCCCGAAACCATCACACACAAAAATCCAAGAATCCATAATCCCCTTTTACTTTTTTTCATGAAATACACTCCTTTCACGGATTAATTATTTTCATTTTATCACTTTTAGGACAAAAAATAAAGCATCCTTTTCTTATTATTATATGCATCCGTGTGTCATAAAAAAGGTCTATTCTTTTTCATTGTTTTTTTATACTCTTTTAATCGTCGAATCACTTGACAAAATGTCAAAAACGTACTATAGTTGACTACGTTAAAAAAAGTTTTCAAAGGAGTAAACCTATGATTGAAACAGGTATTGCAAGACAATTAGATGCAGTCGGACGTATTACTCTGCCAAAAGAACTTCGCAAGTCTTTAGGATTTAAAGACCGCGAATTATTGGAAATATATACTGAAGATGACAAAATTATTTTAAGAAAATGTGAAAGACAGAAACAGGATATCTTTACTGGTTCTGAGGAGGATTTGATTGAGTACAAAGGAAAATTAGTTTCCAAAGAATCAATCCGCGAATTATCAAAGCTTGCTGGTTTAATTTAATCATATATCCCTTTAGTGTTTGCCCGAAGTTTTCCCAGACTTCGGGCGTCTTTTTTTATGTATTATGTAATTTAGCTGCACCGTCGTATGATAAAAAAGAAATGTAAACGCTGCGTTGACCTGTTTTATAAAAATTACAACAACGGTCAACCAAAATTCGGCTTCCATTTGACTTTTTTCTACTTTTTCTCTAATTAAGTCAACTTTTACAATATATTTGTTGACCTAAATTTGCATTATCTTAAATCCAGTCATTCACTTGAGTCATTTTTGATGACCTATTTGGCAAAAAGCGATTTTTAAGTCAACTTTTGTCTATAAAGTGGTTGACTGGATTTATGCTTTTGACAAATCAGGTCAACTAACTGCAAATATCTTCTGCAAAAGTTTCATAATCTACTCTTCCCGCCACTCTTTTAGGGCAGAAGAAAGTCTTCTGTCAATATCTTTTCGCGTTTTTTCACACTCATTTGGATATTCTTTTGCCGCTTTGAAAATAAATCGCATCACAAATTTAAGTCCCACCGGCAAAGCCTTGCGAAGCAGGGATTCCGGCAGTACAAAGTGAGTTCCGTGTTCATACACGAGCGGCACATACTCACAGGTATGCGGGCGCTCTTTTAACCGTTCATCCATGCGGCGGATGTATTTTCCTGTTTCCCAGAAGGAATCATCCTCAGCTCCTACAAGAAACAGTCTGCCCTTTATATTCTCAACCGGAATCATTTCCTCTTCGTTATGTTCTCTTGCATTTTCAGAGTCAATAAACAGGCAGGTGCTGCGTTCAATATCACCGGAACCTTTTGTTTCTTCCTGAATTTTCTGCCAATATACCGGATGCTCATATATAAACGGCATATAGGCAAGCGGCTCTCCCTTCCAGGAAAGAGTGGACGCTCCCGGAATCGGCCATTCTTTGCATCCATCCTTTTCTCCCTGTTCAAATCCCTGCCATACAAAATCACTAGGAGTAAGAGCAAATGTCAGCGTAATATCTGAAAATAAAGAAGCTGCAACAAGAGCATCCATACCCGCTGTACTCATTCCCATAATTCCGATTTTTTGATTTCCATTATTTTTCAGCCACTGGATTGCCGTCTCAATACGTTCGAGTGGGAAATTTACATGACTGTAATTTTTCTTTCCCGGCGACATACAAAGAACATTGACACCATTTTTATGAAGCCATTTTGCCCCGCACTTCGCCATATAATCATTGGGGTCATCTCCAAACAATCCAATAACCGCACAGTCTGAACCTTTGGGATTTACATAATAAGTTCCATAAAAACCATCTTTTTCGGTTTCAAAAAATAACTTTTTCATTGCTCTTCCTCCAGTATCTTATTCGAATGATAATCCCACTCTTTTCTGTCAGCTCAAAGTTAGTATAGACTAACCACATTGTCAACTTTTAATTCCGGCTTCCTGATTTCTCTTAATTTACAACTGTAAAATCTTACACTGTTCAAGCCCTGCGCTCCAAAACTCCTCGATTGGCTTATTCTTAACCTGACATATAATACTGGAATTCATCGCACCATGTCCAACAATAAGAATATCCTTTCCTTCCTGCAATTGAGGCTCTATTACTTCCTTCAGAAATGAACCTGTTCTCGCAAAAAGCTCTGCAAAGGTTTCCGCCCCACCGATTGATTCTATGTATTCCTGCGGTTTGCGAAAAATAAGATTAATTGGACAATCCGGAATTTTAAAGCTATTTTCAATCCCCTCATAATCACCAAAGCTCATCTCTACCAGCCGTTCATCTGTTATAATTGGAATTCCCCTGTTTTTCAGCACAATCTGCGCCGTCTCCACTGCCCGAATCAGCGGAGAACAATAACATACATCGATATTCAACGACTTATATTCCTCGTGTGCTTTGGATGCCATTAATCTTCCTTCGTCATTTAATGGGATATCCGTTCTTCCCTGAAGTTTGTGCAATGCATTCCAATCGGTTTTTCCGTGGCGCATAATGTATAACATGTTGTGTGTCCTCCTAAATAATCTTTCTTGAATTTTTATCTTTGGTTGATTTTCTCAAGGAATCTACTTCTCATTATACTAAAACGCAACTCAGAATACGTCATCGTCTGATTCCTTAAGCCACAAAGAAAATCAGAAAAGTATTTATCATTTAAATACTCCGCCGCATTTTCCCTGAAAAAATCATATATTTCACTATAATATATAATCTTGTACTTTTCTTTAATCATTAGATCATCTATCGACAAATCATTGTAATTAGGAACAAATACAAAATAATGCGCCTCATTAATTCCATTTTCCTTTATATATCTCTCTGTATATTCATAATACTTATTCAATTGATTTTTACCATCATCTGTTTTGCCATTAAAACCCGATTTTATCTTATTTTCAATTACCAATACATGGCGTTCATCACGAATCCATAAATCAATATTCTTTACAGACTCTCGTATAATCTCAAAGGAATTTTCGAAACCATGAACTCCTAATACATCTTCTGCAAATTTAACAAACATATCATGTCTATAATTGAAATAGTAAGCTAATAAATTAGACATTATCAACTCATCATTTTCCTTCCTGATAATTTCAAGAAAAGATATATTTGTCCTAGTATATGAGCCATCTGATATCATTTTCTGCGTATTATTAGATTCTTCCCACAAAGATGTATTTGCCAATAGTTCTTCTACCTTTGCGTGTATTGAAGGATATAATTCTTCTGATAAATACGTCCGCATACTTTGTCCAACAATTTTCTTCTTATTAAAATCCAACCGAATTACAACCGTATTTTTTTCATCCTCAACCTCATAACTGGAATCTACAGTAATAATAATTCTTTTACCTTTTTTAGGAAACCTAACATCTTTTGCACAATATGTAGCCATACTATTTGTTTTTGATGTCTCAGCCTCACCATGATAAAGATTTTTATTAAATATATCAGTAATATTTACACCAGCATAAAAAATCTTCTGAACATCATCCGCCGATGTGTTACTTAGTCCTTCTGCCTTCATCACGACTTCCATCGTTTCTCTACCCGCAATATTTTGAACAAACAGTACTTTATCAACATTATGTCCTTTGACATTTCCCATAGGTGTAATATAAAGATAGTTTTCATCATTATCATCCCTAAAAAGATTAATCACCTCATGCCCTATATTAGTCCCTTCCTGTAAATATGCACCCGCAAATAATTGATTGATCAATATTTCTCCCATAATTTACTCGCCTCCTAAATGCCACTATCTCTTTTGGCATTTCTTTTATCCTATAACATAATTCATTTAACAAAAACTACACTACCCAATTTTCAAGTTTTAAGCCTTTTACCCTCTCAAACTCTTTTGTATTATTTGTTACGACAATATAATTCAGTGACTTAGCATGACCAGCTATCATCATATCCAGCGGTCCAATAGGAGTTCCCGCCTTTTCCAAGTCTGCTCTAATCTTTCCATAACTCTGTGCTGCTAAAGAATCAAAACTCACAATGTCAATATTTGCCAACAACAAAGCCAAAGCCACCCTATTTTTCTCAATTGCTTTGCTTTTTTCAACTCCATGCACTAATTCTGCATATGTAACAGAAGAAATACATAACTCCTGCGGATTGTGTTCTCTTAAACGAATAAATACTTGCTCTGGCTTATTCTTAATTGCATAAATACATATATTTGTATCTAACATATATCTCATAATTCCTCACGCTCCTGTTCCACCCAATCGCTACGCCCATCTTCCATAAAATCGTCCGAAAACATATCTATGGCTTGCATAAAAGAATCCCATTTATCCGTCTTTGGCATAAGAAGTACAACATCGCCAATTCTATTAACCGCCACCTCATCGGTGTCAAATCTACATTCTTTGGGAAGTCTTACTGCCTGGCTTCTCCCATTTTTAAATACTTTTGCAGTCATCATAATAATCAACCCCTTTCTTCTATTATTAGTATATACTGTGATATATATCCTAGTCAATAAGTTTAAAAATAACCATCTACTTTTTCTTTTTCGGTGCCGGCAATTCATCATACATCGCACGAAAAAGTCCTGCCAAAAACTCTTTATCGTCAACATTGTCCACAAATAACATTTCTTTTGCGCCCTCATAAGGCAATTCATAAGCAGCTTCCGGCATATAAGAAACCGCCGATTTTATTGGTTTTACAAGTAATCTGTCATCATAAATTCCACCTACAATTTTACCACGATAATAAAGAATATATTCTCCCATCATAGCGCGGTAAGTAATTTCTTCTAAATCCGATAACTGTTCTAATATAAACTGCAAATAATCTTTACTTGATGCCATATTTTTCACACCTCTCTTTGAGCATAACTATACCACACTTGCGTCCGGGCAACAATGAAAGTTTCCGTTTTCAAAATAATTCTCATTGACTTTTTGTTTTTCATGGTGCACATTCGATTAGATTCCTAATTATGGAGGTTATTATGAAAAAAAACACCTCACTACCTTTTGATGTCCGAACACCTGATGTTTCAAAAAGCTCTTGTATCAAGTGTCAAAGATACCGGATTAACACCCAGCCAGCCCAAAATACCGGATTATCTGCTCCACCATGACGGAGTAATTCACTGCAGACATTTTACTAAAACTGACTGGGGCAATGCCAAAAATTATGACTTATGTATCAAATCCGATGTTTGGGGATGAGCGAGACGGCTCAGATTATTGCTGACCTGTTTCAGAAGAAGATGAAATTTTAGTTGATAAGCCTCCTCCGCTGATGTTAGAAGAATTAAAGCCGTGATGGGAAAATAGATTTCTTACATAATAACTATCATGTTGACTTGATTTTAAAAAACTTCTCCCACGGTCAACAAAATTTTATCGTTGACTTATATTTGTTTTTTTCTAAATTGAGTCAACTTTTGAAATGTATTTGTTGGCCTTAATTCACATAATTGCAAATACGGTCATTCGTTTAAGACTATTTGGTTGACCTATTTAACACAAAATGGAATTTCAGTCACCTTATGTCTATAAAATGGTTGACCGGATTTGCGATTTTTCAAAATCCGGTCAACCTATAGCAAGCTCCCCTCTCGCCCCCTACTCATCTTCGAGTAATTTCGCATATATCTCCCGTTTGGATACGCCTCGGTCTTTCGCCACTGCCTTCATCGCTTCCTTGCGGCTAAGCCCTTTATCTTCATAGATTTTCATATGTTTGGGCAGCGGCATTTCCTGCCATTTCTCCTGTTTGGCGCGGTTCATATCTTCTGCACTTTTCCCTTCCAGTACAAGCACAAACTCACCTTTTGGCTCGTTCGCTTCATAATACGCCACAGCCTCACCTAAAGTAAAATGAAGTGCCGTCTCATGTTTTTTTGTCAGCTCCTTGCAGATGGCAATCCGGTGGTTTTCGCCCAAAAGCTCACAAAAAAGTGCCAGTGTTTTTTTCAGACGATGCGGTGCTTCATAAAAAATCGTCGTGCAGGTCGTCCTTTCAAGACGGTCTAACACTTCTTTTCTTTCCTTTTTATCCACCGACAGAAATCCTTCAAAAGTAAACCGGCGGGCAGGCATACCGGACAAGGTCAGCGCTGTAATTACCGCTGCCGGCCCAGGAAGAGATGTAACCGGAATTCCCGCTTCATAGCACGCCCTAACCAAATCCTCACCAGGGTCCGAAATTGCCGGCGTACCGGCATCCGTAACAAGCGCAATCGTCTCACCTTTTAACATGCGCTGAACTAAAACCGGTGTCTTTTCATATTTGTTATGTTCATGGTAACTGACAAGCGGTGTCTTAATTTCATAATGATTCAAAAGCTTGATGCTCTGTCTGGTATCTTCGGCCGCCACCACATCAACTTCCTTTAAAATGCGGAGAACACGAAGTGTAACATCCTCCAAATTGCCAATCGGCGTAGCACACAAATATAACATTCCCGTTTTATCTTCTCTAATCATAATACATCCGCCTCACTTCCTCTGTGTATTGGTTCGTATCCTCGTATGCAATTAACGGTTTTTCGACTGTCAATTGACGATTTCCTCCACGAACTCCCTCAATCAACACCATATTTGGTTCTTTATCAACATACGGATAAACCAGTCTCATCCGTTTTGGCTCCAATTTGTACTGCACCATACAGGAAATAATTTCCGCTAAGCGAAACGGTCTGTGTACCAGATAAAAACGCCCGCCAGGCCGCAAAAGCTTCGCCGCCGCTTTTACCACATCTTCAAATGTGCAGAAAAGTTCATGTCTGGCAATCGCTTTATGTGACGCCTCACTGACACGGCCATTGGATTGATTCAAATACGGCGGATTACTCGTAACAACATCAAAGGAAGCAGCTTCAAAAATTGAAGTGGCTTCCCTGATATCACCCTGCACAATATGCACTTTATCTTCTTTTTCGTTATAAGCCACACTGCGTTTCGCCATTTTGGCAATATCTTTTTGCAGTTCCAGCCCAGTAAAGGAGCTTCCCTTGGTACGTCCGGAAAGCAGTAGCGGAATAATGCCGTTTCCACAGCCAAGGTCCAGACATTTTTCCCCTTCCTTTACCTTTGCGTATGCGGATAAAAGGACAGCATCCATGCCAAAGCAGAACCACTTCGGATTCTGAATAATGTACATTCCATCCCGCTGCAAATCATCCAGCCGCTCGCCATCGCAAAGAAAATCCTTTGGGTCTTTTTGATTACTCATTCAGTTTCGATTTTCCTTCCTTTTTCTCCATTGCCTCTAACTTCTTCAACTCTTTATCATGTTTATCTTTAATTCTGTTTTTCGGCTTGTTCGGACGGAATTTCAACTCATCCACGCGGTACTCACGCACCTCTTTCTCGCCGTCATCCAAAGAAACAATAACCTTCACAAGCTGCTTTAAGACACTTACGCTCTGCACTTCCGCATCCAAACCTTCCGCCGTTTTCACATGGCTTCCAATGTATGGCAGACGACTGTTTAATTCCTCATAAGCCTCTTCCTCATTTTTCAAACAGCACATCAGACGTCCGCAGACACCGGATATTTTCGTCGGATTCAAGGAAAGATTCTGCTCCTTTGCCATTTTAATCGAAACCGGCGCAAACTCGGATAAATAACTGTGGCAGCACAACGTTCTTCCGCAGATTCCAATTCCACCGCAGATTTTTGTTTCGTCACGCACACCAATCTGTCTAAGTTCAATTCGAGTGCGGAATACGCTCGCCAAATCTTTTACCAGCTCACGGAAATCAATTCGTCCATCGGCTGTAAAATAAAACAATAATTTATTGTTATCAAATGTATACTCAGCCGCAATCAGCTTCATTTCCAATCTATGTTTTGCAATTTTTTCAAGACAGATTTTATATGCATCTTTTTCTTTTTCACGGTTCTTTAACTCGATATCTTCATCTTTCGGCGTTGCCACACGAATAATCTTTTTCAGCGGTGCCACAATTTTCTCTTCTGCCATCTCGCGGTTTGGCACAACAACCGTTCCGTATTCAACACCTTTTGCAGTCTCGACAATTACGTGCTCCCCGCGCTCAATCTGCTCATCGCCCGGGTCAAAAAAATACACCTTTCCCGCCTGTCGAAAACTAACACCAATAATAATCTTCATAATAACCTCCGTATGTCTATTTCAAAGCAAGAAGCATAAGCTCCATCGTAATATCAAAATTTACATTTGCGCGCAGGCGGACTTTTGCTTTTTCAAATGCCTGCAATATTTCCTCGATTTTCTCATAACTGCGGTGGCTTGCCTCACGGGAAATATAAGACGCCTCATCCTGGAACAAAAGCTGGTTAATATCCTTTGTCGCCTTAAACAAAAGCACATCCCGGTACCACAGCACCATTAAATCAATATAATCACGCACTTCATCTTTACGTGTTCCCAAATCCTTAATTACCGCTAACATCTCAGACAAATCCATCTGCTCCACATGCCGCAGCAGAGAAATAATATGGTCTTTTCTCTCAATAAAATCTTCCGATTTCGCATACCGCATCGCTTTTCCCAGATTTCCCTGTGCAAATGCCGCACTCGCTCTCGCCTGATAATCCGGCACCTGACAATGTTCTTTGACATACGATTCCACAACGGCAGTGCTGAGCGGACGAAACTCCATCGTAAGACAGCGCGACTGAATCGTCGGCAGCAACGCAGAAATGTTACTTGTCATCAAAATGACAATACCATATTCCGGCGGTTCCTCAATTGTTTTTAACAGCGCATTCTGTGCCGCCTCTGTCATTTTTTCCGCCTCCGGCACGAGGTAAATTTTATACGGACTCGAAAACGGCTTAATATCCATCGTATTGCAAAGCTGCTCGCGGATTTCATCCACGCCAAGGCTCGCCTTCTCTCTTGTTACCCAGATAACATCCGGCTGATTTCCGGACTCCATCTGGCGGCAGGACACACATTCCTTGCACGGTTTATCTGTCGACTCACTCTGGCACTGCAAACCAGCAGCAAACGTCCTCGCCAGCGCTTCTTTTCCAACACCTTCCTCGCCTTGGAACAAATACGCATGAAACGGTTTCTTATCACGAATCGCTGCCTGCATATGTTCCTTTATCTGTTCATGACCTACAATCTCTGAAAATGAAAACATCGTTTCTCCCTTCTTTTATCACGTAATAATATCCAGTAATAACCCTCTGATTTCATCGACTTTACTCAAAATCGCAAGGGTATCTTTTTCTTCTTTAATCAACTCTCCCGCCAGTTCATCCAACACCACATTCACACGCTTAATCATGCCATACACACGGTGTCTGCCCCGGCGGTCCAAGAAATTTTCACGACTGAATTTATGCGAACGATTTACTATCTCATTCATAAATTCCTGAATGAGGCGGCGGTAATGCTTCATATCCCGGACATCCATATGTTTGCCAAGCTTTTCTCCCTGCATCGTAATTTCCTGCATCATAACCGATAACCGCTCGGAAAGACCAGCTTCTTCAATCGAACTCATCAGTGTAAATTTAAAATCTTCTCCACTTTGCTGCGCCTGCTGCGTCTGTGTCGTCGCATTTACCTGCTGCATGTTGTCCACTCGAATATCCAAAATATCACCTCTTTCTCAATTTATAATACCACGTTTCACATGATTTATCTACCACTTTTTATCCGCAGAACAATCTCTCTCAGTGCATTTTCAACGGAATCATTTACGATTTTGTCCGTAATATTTAAGCGCTTGAGATTTTCTTCGGAAAAATCTTTTTCATCTGCCAAAAAGCGGCGGCATACCTCGGAAACGCATGGATTTTTCTGCTCTTTTTCCCTTTTCAGCGAGCGCTCAATCCGGGTCATGTCATCCACCTCGATATAAAGCGGAACAACCTTATTTGCACCATAAAACCGGGAAATTTTCTCAAAACCTTCCAGCGTGGAAATTAGCACAAAATCGCCTTTGTCCCAGTCAATCTGTCCATCTTCCGCCGTGAAATAATACCACGGTCCATGGACGGTCTGATAACACCTTGATTCCACAATCCGGTTCTCTTTTTCCATCCTGCGCATTTTATCTTCGGAGACAAAATAATACGCTCCACCATCCGTTTCGCCCTCCCGTATCGGTCTGGTCGTATAGGGAATCACTGCATGAATCTCCGGGTGACGCGCCAACAGTTCCCCGTAAAGCGTATCTTTTCCCGATGCACTTTTCCCCATAAATACAAACAATCTGCCCATGGTAGAATCCTCTCTTTACCTTTTCTTTTCTTCTTTCACAACCTGCACGGTCTGTCCGCTTGCATCCGCAAATCCAAACAAATGTAGTCCTGCTTTTTTTGCATTTTCTATCTTATTTAAAACCGTTTTTGTAATCTTTTCTCCCGGCACTAAAAACGGAATTCCCGGTGGATACACCATCCCATATTCCGCCGAAACAAATCCCTCTGCCTCATTCACAGACTTTGTCTCCTCCAGTGCATTTACCGCCTGCACCGGCAGCATTTCCACTTCCGGGCAGGTTAAAACCGACTCGCTATAATTTGTTTTTTTCTCTTTGGAAAAAGAAATTTTTTGCAGTCTTTCATCAATTTTAGTAAGGGCATCCATAAGACGGACAAAACCATCTCTCGAATCCGCGAGGCTTGTCATCGCAAGAATATACCCTGCAGCCGCCATTTCCACTTCAATTTGAAATTCTTCCCGCAGCCATTTTGCTGCCTCTGTGCCAGAACATTTTTCCCCGGTCAGAACAACAAGTTTTGATGGTTCCTTTCTTGGATTTTCCCAAAGACGTAATTCCTTCCATTTTTCTGCATGCTCACGAAACCAAATAAGGTTCGTAAAATAAGCCTCAAACCAAGTATCGGCATATTTCCGCATCCACTGCATACACTGGCTGATACTACCCATCAGCACATAAGAAGGGCTGCTCGTCTCAAAGATTTCCAAATAATGTTCCACGCGCTCTGCCATAATACGGTCACTCGCCCGGTGCAAAACCGCCGTCTGGGTCAATGCCGGCAGCGTCTTGTGCAGACTCTCAATCACAAGATCCGCCCCCTGCTCCATCGCAGTCTCCGGAAATTTGTCACTCCATGCAAAATGTGCACCATGCGCCTCATCCACTACAAGCAGCGAATTTTCCTCATGGACAATCTCTGCAATCGCCCGAATATTTGACACAAGGCCCTCATACGTCGGCGAGGTCAATACGACACAGGCAGGTTTCGTATCTGCTATGACACGCTTCACTTCCTCCGAAGAAATCCCAAGGCAGATTCCCGTCTCTTTATCTACTTCCGGATATACATAAACCGGCTTCAACGACAAAAGTTCCACGGCATGGTACACCGAACGGTGGCAGTTTCTGGCAATCACAATCGTATCGCCCGGATGACAGCAGGCAGAAATCGCTGCTAAGATGCCACACGTGCTTCCATTTACCAAAAGATAAGAGTCTTTCGTTCCATACTTTTGTTTCATCTGCTCCATCTCCCAAAGGATTTCCCCCTCCGGCTGATGAAGATTATCTGTGCCGTCAATTTCTGTCACATCAAATGCATAGGGATTTGCCATCGTAAAAAGACCTGCCCGCTTGTGCCCGGGCATATGCATCGGATACCGGTTTTCTTTTGCCGTCCACATGAGTCTTTCATAAAGATTCATCGTAAATCCCTCCTGTCATGAATATTCCTCTTTTATTTTACAATAGAATGGGAACATTGGCAAGGTGGTAGGGCTCGTGTCAAGTATTCGTTGGCACTTTTTTGTTTTCCGTAATTCCGGAGAAAAGCTTTGCGTCTCGTGGGCACTTCCGTTTAACAAACACGTAAGGGTATGGGCATGCAAAATACGCAAGCCTCATACCCACGTGTTTGTACCCACGAGTCACAAAGTTTTTCTCCGGAATTACTGGAATCCAAAGGAACTGACAGCGAACATTTGACACGAGCCCCCACCATCTTGCCAGCGAATGACTCTGTGCAAATGGGTCTGCGGTTCCGATGCAACTCTTTTCCCTTTAACAAGTAAAAAGAGTTGTCTTGAAAACACAAGAAGCTGCTCTCAACTAGCTGGTTAGTGGTTAGCGTCAAGTGCTCGTATCTTTTTAGTTTCCGGTAAATGAATTAAGAAAAGATTTGTGAAGAGTGGGTACAAACTTTTCTTAATTCATTTACCGGAAACTAAAAAAACACCAACGAACACTTGACGCACCGTCTCATTATTAGTTACAATGTACTACAGTCGCAGCTATTCATGACTAATATACAGTGCAAACCATCTTGAATAGCAACATAACCACCAAAGAAAGTGAGATTATTATGAATCAGATTGTTTTTTCAGCGGGATTTGTTCAAGCAAATATTTTTTGTTCGCTGCTTTGCATCCTGCTGCCGATTTTATTTGTATGGTATCAGAAACGGAAAAACGGTGTAAAACCGGGTGCATTTTTTATTGGGGCTGCATTTTGCCTGCTCTTTTCCTACGTTGCCACCACAATTGTGAATGTTTTGATTTTTTCAATTCCGGGGCTTTTATCCTTTTTCAGTTCAAAAACACATCCGATCTACTCGGCACTGTTCGGAGCCTTCTCCCTTGGTATTCTTTCGACCATCGGAGCATTTATCGGATTGAAGTATGCAATGAAAAAACGTCCGGGCAAGGAAAATGCGCTGATTTTCGGAGTTGGTATGGGCGGTTTTGAAAGCATCTTAAATGGTGCTACCGTTTACATCACAAACATTATTGCAGCATTACTGATTAACTCCATCGGCTCAACGGAATATTTCAAAAAACTGGCATTAAAAGGAGAGGAACTGGCTCAGACCCAGAAGTTATTTACCGAACAGGCAGCAACGCCTTCTTCTTCCTTTTTTATGGACGCTACATACGTGATTCTTTCGCTTGTATTGTATGCTGCCATTGCCATCCTTGTTGAATATGCCATTTCAACCGGAGAAAAACAGTGGACGGTTATTGCTATTGTTCTCCACGTTGCAGGATATGTACCGATTTACTTGCGAAACATTGACATCTATAAAAGTTCGATGACGCTGTTTGTCATCGCAACCGTGTTTACATTTGCTATTGCCCTGTTTGCCTATCAAATCTATCACCGAACGGAAAACGGTAAAAAATAAGTTGACAGAAATCCTGATAAGGTGTATTATGACATTGTAATCAAAGGCGATTCACATTTTGTGGGTCGCTTTTTATTTTTTCCTACGTTTTTTGTTAAACGTGCAATGCACCAAAGACGGCGCGACCGAAGCGCCGCGCCTAAATTTGCCCTAATCATTGGCTCTGCCAATGATCGCCTATATATAGTTTAGTTCTCTATTCCCCAGAAAAGGACCGCTTATGCGGTCCTTTTCGCTTGCTCTTTTATACCATGCGCCATCCGCTGTGGTATTTATTTTTTAAATTATGCTTATTCTTTTTGCCCCAGCCAAGCGGATAATCTTCTACACACACAAGCTGCCAGCCATCCTTTGCAGCAGCTTCCTCATCCGTCAACACCAGTGTTTCGCCCTTTAAATAGCGAACCACCCGCTCATCGTTTACAGACAAACGCAGACAATTCTTATAGTCCTTCGCCCGCAGTGCCATCGCTAACGACTGACTCGGCTCAAACCTCTTTTTCTTCATCTCACCGACAAATAGCCCGCTGCGCAAAAAACGAAGTCCACGCATCTTCGGAAGTTCCTTTGGCATATAGTAAACCATTCCGTTTTTGCTTTCCATGCGCTCAGGCAGAAACGTCCGGTTCAGATTCTCACCAAACGCCTCCCACAATTCCTTTTCCTCTCCCCGCAGACCGCTTCTTGTCTGCTCACAGGATACAACCGGCTCATCCGCCGTCTCCTTTTTTCGAAACAGTGCCAGAAAATGCCCCTCACCATCGACACGGTGCGGGAAAATGCGGACACAGTTTCGTATAGATTCTTCTGTACTTCCAATCAATTCCGGTTTTCCGGACGCAAATCCTTTATAACCCTCCATCGGAAGAATCTCCATATCCGGGTTCATAGAAAGAATTTTTTGCACCGTTCCCTCATCTTCCAGCGGTGAGAATGTACAGGTAGAATACAAAAGCATACCGCCCGGTTTTAACATCGGAAGCGCTTGTTTCAAAATATCTTCCTGTAATGCGGCGTAAAATTCAGGACCATTCTGCTCCCATGCCTTTACCATGGACGGCTCTTTGCGGAACATTCCCTCGCCTGAACACGGCGCATCAATCAAAATTTTATCGAAAAAACCGGTAAAATACTCTGCCAGTTTCTTTGGATATTCTGTCACAATAAAGCTATTTTCCACGCCAAACAATTCAATGTTTTTCAACAATGCTTTTGCGCGCTTGCTGCTGATATCGTTGGCAATCAAAAGCCCGGTGCCATGAAGTTTTGCTGCTAACTCCGTCGCTTTTCCGCCCGGTGCCGCACACAAATCAAGTACCACATCATTTTCCTCAATCGGCAGACGCGAAGCCGGCGTCATCGCACTTGGGTCCTGCAAATAATATAATCCCGCAAAATAATACGGATGTTTCGCAGGCTGTTCTTTCTCCCCATCATAATAAAAACCGTTTTTAACATACGGAATTGGTGTTAATTCAAACGGAGAAATTTTCAAAAAATCCTCCACAGAAATCTTCGCTGTATTTACACGAAGCCCAAATTTTCTTGTACCTTCCATGGATTTCAAATAATCCTCGTACTCATCCCCTAAAATCCGTTTCATCTCATCACAAAATGCAACCGGTAATTCCATCTCTTTTCTCCTCCAGCCTTTTATAAGGAAAAACTGCTTGGCAAAAGTTCTGAAAGCGTCTTACTGCTATAATCCTCTTCGCTCTTTGCCATTACAATTTCAAATTCATCTGCCTTGCAAAACTCCGACATCACCTGCAGACAGACACCACACGGTGCCGGTGCTGTCATTTCTCCCTTTTTCCCGCCAACAATCGCAATTTTTACAAAATCCCTTTTCCCTTCACTGACTGCTTTGAAAAAAGCCGTTCTCTCCGCACAGTTTGTCGGTGTAAATGCCGCATTTTCTATGTTGCAGCCGGTATAAACCGTGCCGTCTTTACACAGAAGTGCTGCCCCCACCATAAAACCGGAATACGGTGCATAGGCGTTTTCACGCGCAGACAACGCCTGCGTAATCAATTCCTTTGTCTCCATAGTTTCTCCTTTATCTTACGATTCACTCATGTAGCTTACAAAATAGTTGCCGGCATCTTTGAAAATCTTCTCATACGAACTTCTGCTGACCGTCTGTGTTTTGCCGGACTGCGGATTGTACAAAATCAATTTGGAAGCCGTATAACCACCGATTACCACACCGGTTTTATTGCTAGTCATCGCAATCACTGGTTTACTGCCGCTGACAAAGTACAAAACTTCCTCCAGCGTACATCCCTTCAGACTCATCGGCCGCTGCAAATAATGTGAAAGCGTATTATACGCATTTTCGCCCTTTTTGACCAGTCCCTTTGCCGCCACATCATAATGGTTCGCTTTCAAAAGCATATGAACACACGCATCCAGATTTGACACACCATTTCCCTGCTTCGTCATTTCCAGACCACCAATTGTATTCTGGATGAAGGCTCCGCTTCTCTCCCAGACAACTTGATGATTACTTGAAACAACGACACCCATTTTGGCGTCGGCCTCTCGAATCGCTTTTGCCGCACTTTCGTAGGAAGAAACAATTTGTCCTCCGGCAAACACATAATATTTTGTAAGTTTCGGCTGCTCCAGACGCACATAACGTTCACTCGTAGTCAATGTGGACAGCGGTTCATCCCATGTCGGTTTCGCTTTCATTTCAAACGAAATCGGGAACTGGATGTACCACTCGGTCAAAGACTTTGTGGTTACACGCGATACATAACTAAACTTTGACTCATCCTTGCTGGAATTGTTCAAAATTGTGTCTTCGCCGCTCATCACGTAATGACTGCCCTGTCTTTTACAAAGCGTCATATTAATTACATTTCCGGTACAATTAATCTTCTGAATATACTGATTTTTTACACTGTATTTACGACGCACTTCACCTTTTGTATTGGCAATATAAAGTTCATAGCATGGCGCTACTTTTGTTCCGTCCGCCATCGTTCCAACATCGGACTTGTGCATGTAACCATACACCATATTATCCTCAATTACGCCAAGCAGTTTAATATAACTATTTTTATCCGGCTGATAAATCACATTCTTTTCATCATTTTCCAAATTGTAAATCGTAATGTTTTCGCCATAGCCTTTAGCAAGAGAGGATGACCACGTGTAACAATTTGCACGCTCCATCGTCATAAAGGTATTCTCTTTTATGTTCTCGGCTATTTTCTCCAGCCGCTTCGCCGTCATGTTATAGGCATACACCGTATTTGCCACAGTGAAATAGTAGATTCCCCGGCTGCTCACATAGCCATAATCGGCAAAATCCTCTTTCAACTGCTGATACGTCGTATTAATCGGCATATATACCATCTCTTCGAGCGTTCCGTCCGCCGTGTACTCATAAAGTACAACCGCCACATCGCCCTCATAGCTGCCACGTGCAAAATAACCGTACGCGCAAAAATACAAATTATCTTTATCGTCGACTTTTAACAGGCGGATTCCCTGTTCGTTGTAAGCACGGTAAGCATAAGAAGCCTTCTCGCTGAACGAAGCGTAAATCTTTTTCACCTGATTCGTCTTCATGTCATACCGGTAAACAAAGCCATCTCTGGAAAAATACAACTTATCTTCTTTTTTATTGGAAAGCATCTTTCCATTATTCTGCTCCGTAATTCCCAACTTTAACTGACTGGATTTGCTGCTTGCCGTCGATACGTCAAACACCGCTTCCATCGATCGTGAGAAATTCAGCAGGTAATCCCTTCCGGAAGCATAACGCACGCGATAAAATTCTTTGATATGATACGTTTCCTTTCCGGAAGCCGTTGTTGCCTGCACAAAATAATTATACTGAATGCAGGCCGTTTCCATATTATATTCTTTAATCGTAACAAATTCATCCGATACAATTTTGGGTGACATCTCTGCCCACGTTACAAGACTGGCATCCGAGGTGATGTCAACATAGGCAAGTGTCGAGTTCCGGTTCTTGCCATCCGGCTCCAGATAACGGCTGATTTCTTCCGATTTGTTTTTTGAAAATGTATTGTTATGAAATTTTTGGGCAAATGCCAGTTTTTTGGCCAAATTACTCTCATCCAGATAATACTTTAATCGTGTATAATAATGAATTGTTTTTCCCTTGTCCGATGTCGTTTTCAAATCCAAAATATACTCCGTACTTGTCTTGAATCCATAGTCAAACGTCAAATCTACCCTGCGCTGATTCTGTCCAATCGCATTCACGCTTCCGGTTTTATATACTTCTCCGCTCTCCTTATCCACAATGCTGTAGGTGACATTAACAAGACGGCTCTTTGCTTTACTGATTAACAAAGAAATCTGTCTGTTCTGGTTAATCGGCGTAATCGATTCACGCACCACATTTGCTTCGAGCGGCGCACTATACCCATATAAAACATTCACCGTCTGTCCCTGCGTCTGCAGCTGAAGATACGGATATGTCTCATCCGTAATCGCTTCCGTCACGCCCTTTTCTTCCATATCCGTTTCCATATTTCTTCCAAATAAAAACAGTGCGCCCGCAAAAATGAATACAAGAGCGACTGCCTGATATATATATTTAACCATAATATCTCTCCATTCCTACAATATGATGTTACTACCTTATACAGTGTAACGGCTTTCGCAAAAAAGTGCAAGGCATACACACAAATTTTTAGCACACATATATTAGTTAATAAACCATCGGAGGAAAACGCATGAGTCATTTTGATAACCAAACCCCCTATGTTCCTACCTATCCACCTGCTTTAGGCAGTCAGAAGCTGATGGAACTGGAAGCTGACAACTCGTACCTTAAATATTTATACCCGAAAATCACAAGACAAATCAGCGAATTTGTGGAAGAAGAATGTGACAAAATGGAATACGAGGGAAGTCTGATGTTTGACGTATTTCCTGACAAAATTGCCTTACAGCTTATGGCTGCCGGAATTGCCGGTGAATTTACAAAAAAATACCCCGATTCCTATCCGGAGGAAGGAAGACTTCTCCGCGATATGATCGAGGTCGTTTTATATCATGAAATTATGTACCGTAGAAACCGCTATCGAAATCACAAACGATTATATCTTTAGTCCGCTGCTTCTGTACCAAACGCTAACTGCTCAAATTCCGGTACAGGCATTGGCTTTGCAAACACATATCCCTGAATTAAGTCACAGTGCATTTCTTTCAAAAACTCCACTTGCTTTCTCTCTTCGACTCCTTCGGATATGGTGTGAAGATCCAGTGCTTGTGCCAGTTTGATTACGCTCTGGATAATATCCTTTCCACGCTCATCGTTATCACCGCTCTCAAAGAATACACGGTCTAACTTCAGCGCATCTACTTTAACATCCTTTAACATATTTAAGGAAGAGTAACCGCTTCCAAAATCATCAATCGAACACGATAATCCTGCATGATGAATCTGGGATACCAGTACACTGAGTGACTTCATATCATTATAAAACAGAGACTCCGTCAACTCAATCTCAATACTTCTTGGCGGAATATCGTATTTCTTTAACACATATTCATAATAATCAAAGAAGTTCGGAATTTCAAAATGACTTCTTGATAAGTTTACAGAAATCGGTATAATTTTGCGTCCCGCTTTATGCCACCGCTCAATCAACTTGCAAACCTCTTCGAACATATACAAATCAAGTTCTACAATAAATCCATTGGATTCAAACAAATCAATAAACTCATCCGGATAAATCATACCCTCTTCCGGGTCAATCCATCGAACCAATGCTTCCGCACCGGCAATCGACTCACCTTCCAATTCGTATTTCGGCTGAAGATACGGTACGAAGTCACCTTGTTCAAGTGCCTTGTGCATCTTCATCTCCAATGCTTTATCACGTCCAAGTTTCTGGCTTTCTTTCACATCGTAGATTCCCATCGGAACAAGATGTGATGGTGAAATCTTCTTACGCGCCAGATTGGCATGTTCAAGCATAGCACTAATATCATTTTCATCGTCTTTTACAATGTAAACACCAAAATAAAGAATAATTCCGTAACAATTTCCATTATCATCCGTAAGTTCAGACAGCTGCTTGCTTATCCGATACAATCGCTGGTCAAGCTTCGGAAGTGAATGAAACCGCATCAAAACCCCAAAGTTATCTGCCATAATTCGACCGGACACTTCATCCCAGCGGAGCTCATCATCAATAATCTCGTGAATTCTGCACAAAATCCGGTCTCCGACATCATTGCCATAAGTTTCATTAATCAGCTTAAAACGGTCGATGTTCGCGTACACGACAACATAATTTCCATCCCCGCGAAGCAAATCTCTGGCAATCCGCTCGAATTCCTTTTTATTCTTTCCGCCGGTAACATCATCTCGTCCATACTTCTTATACAACAACTGGTATTTAATAACAAGCATGATAATAACGAAAAGCGCCACACCGCAGAGTACCAATACTTTGTACATCGTAGATGGCATCCTGTCCAGAGAAAAATACGCAAAAACAAAGAGCGCAATCGCAGTGATTACATCCCAGATTAACATCATACTGATGTTTTTCAAACGTGAGATAATCTGTTTCACTGTGCATGCCCCCTTCTTTATCGAATGTATAAATAATTATACCTTAATTTTGACAAAAAGACAACCTTTCAATTGGAAAAATTATGACCAAAATTCAATTTCTTTCTCCAATTTTTTCATTTTTACGACAAGATACGGCATACTCTTTTTCTGACTTACCTCCTGACCTTTCTCCGGTCCTAATAGATTCGTCTCAAATACCACCCCGTCGCCTTTTTCATAGAGACCAAGAACACGCACCGAAAAACCGTTGGTTTCCTGCTCTCCGTAGCCAACCGCCAGATAGCAGTACTCGCCATCTTCATAGGTCATTTGAAACGGATTGATTTTCTTTTTATTGATTTCAGCTAAAAAATCAGCCGGACACTCCTCTGTCGGAACTACCGTATAATCCAAATCCTTTCCTCTTTTCCCCTCTTTTTCCGTGCCACATCCACTAAACAGGCACATTCCAAAAGAAAAAAGAACTACCATTGTAAGCAGCCGCCTGACCCGGCATCTCTTATTCCTCACCGCACACACTCCATTTCTAAGCATATTCCGCTTTTGATTGTTAGTATAATGTATGTGCCGCGGTGATTTTTATGCGCTAATCTTCGAAATGAATCCCTGCCAAAAGAGAAGCTAAAGAAGTCGTTGCCTCCTCATCATGGTACTCAATGGATTCAGCCTCTTCCACTTCCGGTGCAATATCCTCTGCCTCTTTCATGCTCAGGCGAATTTTTCCGTCCGTCACATCGAGGACTTTTACCTTCACCGTCTGTCCGAGTTTCACAACTTCATTTGGCGAATGTAAAAATTTATTGCAAATCTGGGAAATATGAACAAGCCCGGATAAGCCATCCCCGATTGTCACAAAGCATCCATATGGCTCAATGCGCTCAATTACGCCTTCTGTCACGAACCCTTTTTGCAGAGCATTTAATTTTTTCTCCTGCTCTTTTGCTGCTTTTTCCTTTTCCACATCTTTTGCGGAAAGAACCAGTTTATTTGCCTCGCGGTCTGCTGTAATAACAATAACCGAAAGTGTCTTTCCAACATATTCTTCCACATCTTCTACATACTCAAGTGCCAGTTTCGACGCCGGAATAAATCCTCTCAGTCCCTCGCAGTAGGCAACAACACCGGCATTCACGCTGTTATTTACTTTTACCGTAAACACCGTTCTCTCTTCCAGTGCCTTCTCTACCTGTTCCCATGCCTCTTCTCTTTTTGCCTCGCGCAAGGACAGAAGGACACGGCCCTGTCCATCATCCGGCGAAAGCACAACAGCCGTCAGCATTTCTCCGGTGCGAATCTCATCCATCGCATGGAAATTCGGATCATCACTATATTCACCGGAAGGAATTACTCCCTGTGAAAAACTGCGTAAATCCAAAAGGACTTCCTCTTCTTCAACACTTACCACCTCTCCGGTCACCGTATCGCCTTCGCGGAACGATCGAAAAGATGCATTAATTTGGTCTTCGTAATCTGCCATTGTTTCACTCATCGGTATTACCTCCCTGTTGAATCTTTTTTAATTCATCTGCTAATGCAGCAAATTGCGCTAAACTAAGTTTTTCCCCACGAATCGTCGGACTTAACTCCATTGCTTCCAGTGCACTTTTGATTTCCTCTTTGGAAAAGGAGAGTTCCGGACTGTTCGCCAGTCCATTCTGTAAAGTTTTCCGGCGCTGGTTAAAAGACGCCCGAATCAGACGGAACATCAACTTTTCATCGGATACCTCAATTGGCACCCGGTTTAAGCAGTCAAGTCTTATTACCGCACTTCCAACATTAGGCCGCGGCATAAAACAGTTTGGCGGAACATTCGCCGCCAAATACGGTTTTGCGTAATACTGCACGGCAAGCGACAATGCACCATATTCTTTTGTGCCCGGCTCTGCCTGCATGCGTTCAGCCACTTCTTTCTGCACCATAACGGTAATGTTCGCAAGTGGCACGCGGCTCTCTAAAAGCCCCATAATAATCGGGGTTGTAATGTAATAAGGCAGGTTTGCAACTACCTTGATTGGTTTTTTGTCATTATATTTTTCCGCAATTTCATGAATATCCTGCTTTAAAATATCCCCATGAAGAATTTCTACATTATCATAAGGTGAAAGTGTCTCCTGTAAAATCGGAATGAGGTTGTTGTCAATTTCTACTGCTAATACCTGTCTTGCCGCCTCGCACAAATACTGTGTCATCGTTCCGATTCCCGGTCCGATTTCCAGTACAAAATCATCTTTTGTGACTTCTGCCGCCTCGATAATTTTATCTAACACATGCGGGTCAATCAAAAAATTTTGTCCGAATTTTTTTTGAAAATGAAAATCATGTTTTTGTAAAACCTGTATGGTTTCCTGTGGGTTTCCCAGTTTTGCCACGCGTTTTCTCCTTTTATTTATTCTGTGTCAGCCGGTATAACCGGTGGGCATTTTCCGTTGTTGCCTGCTTTACTTCTTCTGCCGTAATGCCCTTGATTTCTGCTAATTTCTGTGCCACGTAAATAAGCTGCGACGAATCGTTTCGCTTTCCTCTGTTTGGCTCCGGCGCCATATACGGGCAGTCTGTTTCCAGCACAATAGAAGACAGCGGAATCCGCTCGGCACATCTTACTAATTTTTTTGCATTTTTAAATGTGAGGACTCCTCCCATGCCAATAAAGAATCCCATTTTCACATATTCTTCTGCCATTTCCGGCGAATACGAATAACAGTGAATGACGCCGCCGCACTCATAGGCTTTTGTTTCCTGAATGATTTGCATGGTCGGCTCTGCCGCATCACGGCTGTGCACAATAATCGGAAGTTTTACTTCCTTTGCAAGTTCAATCTGTCTGCGAAACCACTGCTTCTGAAGTGCCGGTTCCGGCTCCGGCCAGTGATAATCCAGCCCGATTTCTCCGATGGCTGCCACTTTTTCATGTGCCGCATGACTAGAAATCCACGCCATGTCATCTTCCGTCAGCCCTTCCACTTCACTCGGATGCACCCCCAGTGCCGCATAGACAAATTCATACTGCTTTGCCAGTTCAAGTGCCATTTTACTGGATGGCATATCTGCGCCCACATCCACGACTTTACCAATTCCCTTTGCCAAAAGTCCGCCAAGGATTTCGTCGCGGTCGCTGTCAAAAGCTTTGTCGTCATAATGGCTGTGGGTGTCGAAAATATAACTGCTCATAGTTCTCTCCTCTCGCCGAGGTACGCTTCGCATTCCTCACTGCCGGGCTTTCGCCACGTCCTCTCGCCGTGCTGCACCTCGGAATGCTCCGCATTCCTCACTGCCGGGCTTTCGCCGCTTCTCTCTCGCCGTGCCGCACCTCGGAATGCTCCGCATTCCTCACTGCCGGGCTTTCGCCCTATACTAGAAAGAAACGATTTTCTCTTTTG